>CBDUHU010000063.1:0-11110 GCA_965366725.1 uncultured Kangiellaceae bacterium | reverse complement strand
ATAATAACTTGAAGGTAGTGGCTTCAAAAGGAAGCCTCTCTCTAGAGAATAAAGCTTACCTAAAGGCTAACAAACTAGATATTATTGCATTATACAAAGCAAGGAATATCAGTTCAAATAAGCAATACGAGTACTTAACCTATTCGCAACAACGACTTTGGTTTCTTGACCAAATGACATCGAGTAGCAATCAATACAATATGCCAATGGAGATACAGCTTAACGGCGAACTCAATATTGAGGCGTTTAGTCTGTCATTGGATACCATTTTGCGCCGTCACGATATTCTTAGAACTGTGTATTGTACTGATGATGTAGGTGAGCCTATTCAAGTTGTTCAGAACAAGCAATCGCTTGACATCAAGTACTATGATTTATCTAATTTGAACGCAGGCACGGAAGATGAAATAACAAGGTTGAAAGAAGCGGAAGCATCCGCACCTTTTGAGCTGAGTACTGACCCGATGATTCGTGTGTCATTATTGCAGCTATCAGCTCAGTCCCATATTGCGTTAATTACGATGCACCATATCGCTTCTGACGGCTGGTCTATGGGTATTTTGACTACCGAGTTATCAACACTCTATGCAGCTTACACACAAGGGCGTGAAAATCCATTATCTGAATTAGCTATACAATATGCTGATTACGCATTTTGGCAACGAAGTGATAAACATCGTGCTATTGTTGCTCAACAACTAAAATACTGGAAGAGCTATCTCAATAATCTGCCAGAGGTTCATAACCTTCCTTTAGACCGACCGCGTCCAGCATTATCTAGTTTCAAGGGCGCTCGTCACAAACAAAGTCTCAGTGCCGATATCGTCAAGGGCTTGAATGAGCTATCGGCAAGTAATGATGTTACTTTGTTTATGATTTTAAGCGCGGCTTTTTCTTGCCTTTTAGGACGTTATTCCGGAGAGACGGATATTGCACTAGGCACTCCTATAGCGAATAGAGAACAATTAGAAATAGCGCCTTTAGTGGGATTTTTTGTCAATACTCTCGTGCTTCGAACCGACCTATCTACAGAGCAGAATTTTATTGAACTGCTTAAACAAACTAAAGAACAATTACTTACAGCTTATGACAATCAGCAAGTTCCATTTGAAGAGTTGGTCAATGAACTCAAACCCAATAGAAACTTAAGTTGTAATCCGTTGTTTCAAGTGATGATTGTTATGCGAAATAATAGCGTACCAGATCTTGATATGCCCGGTCTGAAGTTTGAACAAAGAGATGTAAAGTCCACGGTTAGTAAATTCGACCTTACCTTAACTGCTAATGAAAGCGAGGAGGGACTTCAATTAGAGTGGGAATACGCTACGGAGCTATTCGATGGTAAAACAATTAATAGAATGTCAAACCATTTTGAAACACTATTAGGAAGCATATTGTTAAATCCTAAAGCGAAGTTGAATGATTTTACAATTGTGACCAATAAAGAAGAATCATTGCTCATTAATGAATGGAATAGCCAAATCTTTGAGTATGATAAAGAGCAATGCATTCATGAGTTATTTGAGGAGCAGGTAAGAAGTAATCCGGAGGCAATCGCCGCGGTCTTTGAAGGCTGTGAAATAACTTTTCATGAACTAAATTCAAGAGCAAATCAATTAGCACACTGCTTGTTGGAAGAGGGGCTCGTGCCCGATACAATTGTGGGCTTGTATGTCGAGCGAACTCTGGATATGCTCATTGGGATTCTTGGCATTTTAAAGGCTGGTGGAGCCTACCTGCCACTAGACCCATCTTATCCGGTTGCAAGAATTAGCCATATTTTAGAAGACTCTGGTGTTGAGTTAATGCTGGTTAATAGTGACAAAATTACTTGTCCTCGAATTAATTTGATGCGCGTTATCAATCTTCAAGACTCGAATAGATTTCAAAATTATTCGACTGCTAATATTAGCAAAAAAGCGTTGGGACTAAACGCCAGCAATCTTGCCTATGTTATATATACATCAGGAACTACTGGGCAGCCTAAGGGCGTGCTACTTGAACATCGGGGCTTATGTAACTTATCAAACTGCCAAATCCGTGAGTTTAGCCTGGACTCAAGTTGCCGGGTGCTCCAGTTTGCATCAATCGCGTTTGATGCAGCGACATTTGAGTGGGTTATGTCGTTATGTTCAGGAGCCACACTTGTATTGATTTCAAAAGTCACTTCACAGTCTGTTGAAATGCTAGACCAAGTGGTGAAAGAACAAAACGTAACTCACGCTACTTTGCCGCCAGTACTATTACCACTACTGAGCAAGGAGTGTTGGAGAAGTGTTAAGACACTAATTGTGGCAGGCGAAGCGTGTTCCAAATCCCACGCTGAAAGGTGGGCAAAAGATCGTAAGTTTTACAATGCGTATGGTCCTTCTGAAGCGACTATTTGTGCAAGTATCGGACGATATAAGTCGGGTGATAAGTGTTTGCATATCGGCAAACCGATTAGTTCAACACAGCTTTATGTCCTTGATTCGGCTCTTAAATTGGTTCCCATTGGCGTAGAAGGAGATCTCTACATAGGAGGTGATGGATTAGCTAGAGGCTATTACAATCAACCAGAATTAACAGCCCGGAAGTTTATCCGAAACCCATTCTTAGATGACCAGCGTATCTATAGTTCTGGAGATAGAGTCCGGCGGTTACCTGATGGAAACATTGAGTTTGTCGGCCGCGCCGACGATCAGGTCAAAGTTCGGGGCTTTAGAGTTGAGCTGGGCGAAGTTGAGTCAAAGCTACTAGCGCTTGATTCAGTATTTGAGGCTAATGTATTACTAAATGCTGATATAGATGGCTTAGTTGCCTATGTGGTGGCAGAGAAAAGAGAAAATCTTTCGAGTGAATTACGTGACCATCTTAAGAAAACATTACCTGACTATATGCTTCCTGCACACTTTATTAATCTTGAGTCATTTCCGTTAACGCCGAATAATAAAGTCGATAAAAAAGCGCTCCGATCTTTAGACAAAAATATTGATATAGGAACCAGCTATGTTCAGCCTAAAACAAACATGGAGATAGCGTTGTGTTCTATTTGGCAGAAGCTACTAAAGATTGAAACTGTTGGATTGACGGATAACTTCTTTGAAATTGGAGGGCACTCCCTATTGGCAACTCGTCTAGTTTCAGAAATAAAGGGAGTATGGAACGTTGATATCAATACAAAAACAATCTTCGAACATCAGACTATTCAAGAGCTGATTCCAGTCATAAACGAGTCCGAGCGATACCAAGTGGAAAAAATCTGCCGTGTGACCTCTTGGAAATCTAACCAACTGTCATTTTCACAACAAAGTCTATGGCTGATCGACCAACTTGAACCAAATAGTAATCAGTACAATATCCCGATGGCCTTGCAAATTGAAGGTAGATTAAATCAACAAGCATTACGTCAGTCTATCAACATAATTATTCAGAGACATGAAATTCTAAGAACTGTTTACGAGCCTATTGACTCAGGTGAGGGTGTACAGATATTACAAGATGTTAATGAACTGCCAATTCAGTTGAAGGACATTTCTCAATACGAAAATACAAAAGCGAAAGATGCGGAGTTGGAGAGAATTATTGATGAGGAAAATGCGCAGGCATTCGATTTATCATCTGACACCATGATCCGAACAAAGCTTGTAAAACTGTCCGAAAATTTACATGTGTTACTTATTACGATGCATCACATAGCGTCAGACGGTTGGTCCGTTGGAATTCTAATTGATGAGTTGACCAAGTTATACACTGCAAATGTAAAGGGGCAGCCAAACCCTCTACCTGAACTTGCTTTGCAGTACGTTGATTACGCTAATTGGCAGAGAAGTTTATTATCTAGAGATGTTATGGAGCAGCAACTCGAATACTGGAAGTCTCATTTGAGAAATTTACCAAAACTTCATAGCTTGCCTCTTGATAGACAGAGACCATCGATCGCGTCGCATCAAGGCGCTTGTTATAAACAGTTTATCGGTCAACCTGTACTAAGTGAGTTGCATTCAATTGCGAAAGCACAGGGATGTACACTCTTCATGCTGCTCAATGCCGCATTTGCAAGTCTTCTTAGCCGGTATTCTGGAGAGGAAGATATTGTGATTGGAACTCCAGTCGCGAATCGTGAATCCATTGACGTTGCTTCTCTTGTAGGTTGTTTTGTTAACATGATTGTAATTCGCACTGACCTATCGGACAACCCGACTTTCGTAGAGGTGTTAACGCAAAGTAAAGAAAGGCTGCTCGATGCGTACAAATTTCAGCAATTGCCATTTGAAAAACTGGTTAACGAACTTCAACCAGAGCGAGACTTGAGCAAATCCCCACTCTTTCAGATACTCTTAGTGCTTCAAAATAATGAAGAGACTGAGCTTGACTTGCCCGATCTGAGGATAAGCTCTATTGAACAAAAGCATGTTGTTACCAAGTACGATTTGGCAATCAATGCAAGAGAAACATCCGAAGGGCTCCACCTCAATTGGGAGTATGCGAGCGACCTCTTTGATCGAGAGACCATAATAGCAATGGCCGCTCATTTTGAAACGTTGTTGGATGAAGTTTTATCGGATCTCAATGTGAGAATTGCCGATATTGCATTGGTATCGAAGTTTAAACAAGGAGAACTTTTAGAACAACTTGAGCCCAAAATAAATGAGGAGGTTAACGGGGACTGTATTCATGAAGTCTTTGAACAGCAAGTTAGGCTGACTCCTGACTCAGTTGCAGTTTTTTTTGACAATCGCTCGCTGACTTTTGGTGAGTTGAACGAGAGAGCAAATCAGCTAGCAAACTATTTGATCAAGCAGGGGGTAGGGGCTGATTGTTTAGTTGGACTCTATGTCGAGCGATCATTTGAGATGGTCATTGGTATGATTGGTATATTGAAAGCTGGTGGTGCTTATGTGCCGCTTGAACCAAGTTATCCGCGAGAGCGAATTGATTACATGATTGGTGATGCGAAGATTGAAACTGTACTGACACTTTCTAAGATTAGAAATGACCTAGAACTGAATGACGGCCAAGTAATTTGCCTCGATGATAAAAGAATATTTGAAAAATATTCGAAGTTAAACTCTTCAATGACTTTGTCAGAGAAGGTTGTCAGTAGTAATTTGGCATACGTAATATATACATCCGGCTCGACAGGAAAACCTAAGGGTGTGCTTGTAGAGCACTTAAATGTTGTTAACTTACAAAATGCAATGAAAAAGACAATTTTTGACCGGTTAATTATTAACAATTGGGGATGGAATGCGGCTTTCTCATTTGATGCGTCTATTCAGGCTCTTACTGCGCTAATCTCTGGCGCTAAAATAACACTTATACCTGAAGAGTTAAGGACGACTCAGCTAGAGTTCGTCAATTATCTTGCAGAAAATGAAGTTGATATTTTTGATTGTACACCAACGTTTGCTTCCCACCTGTTAGCCAACGAAGAAGTACAGGAGTGTATACCAAAGGGGTTAACATGGATAATTGGCGGTGAAAATATATCGTGTGATATATGGAATAAGCTTTCGCAAATTGCCAGCCAATCTGAAGGAAAAATATTTAATGTTTATGGGCCCACTGAATGTACCGTCAATAGTTCTATTGCCGAGATTTCTTCTAATGAAAAACCGAATATAGGCAAGGCGATCGAGAACGCAAAATTGATTGTCATGGATCGACAGATGAAACCCGTTCCGGTTGGAGTTGTAGGAGAGCTCTACATTGCTGGTAAAGGCTTGTCGCGAGGATATCTCAACCAACCTGAGCTGACAGTAGACAAATTCCCATTATGTGCATCTGCCTCTAGTCATAACTTTAGGCTTTATAAATCTGGAGATCTTGTTCGGAAGTTGCCAAGCGGCAATATTGAATTTATTTGTCGTATTGATAACCAAGTTAAAGTACGTGGATATAGAATTGAGCTTGGAGAAATAGAAGCTGCATTAAGTGAGCATGCACAGGTTAGAGATGCAATTGCAATATTGAATCCTAAATCAAAGTCCATAGTGGCATTTGTGTTAGCTGAAATGAACGCAGATGAAGTTCAAATTAACTGTGATATATTAACGACCTTTCTTGATTCAAAACTACCTGGATACATGATACCACAGAGTATCACTTTTGTTAGTAGTATGCCTGTCACAGCAAGCGGAAAAGTTGACCGCAAAAAGCTGTTAAATGAATCGCTTTCAATCAAACCAACCAATGACTATGAAGCTCCTTCAACGTCCGTTGAAAAAAAGTTATGGGGGATTTGGAAAAAACTTTTTAAGAATGATGATATCGGCATAGATGATGACCTTTTCAAAGTTGGGGGGGATTCTCTCTCGACAATTCTACTTGTTGTTCAAATTGAAAAGGCTTTTGGAGTTAAAGTCCCACCGGCTATCTTGTATCAAAATTCAACTATTAAGAAACTCGCAGTGCTATTAGAACAGAGCACTGAACAAAAAATTACAGATTGCATGGTTCCATTAGCTAGCTCAGAATCTAGCATTTCAATGTTCATGATTCCTGGAATGGGTGGTCGCAGTCATGTTTTCAATGAGCTGGCAAATTCTTTGAAAGATAATTTTTCAATCTATGGGTTTGATGCATTGGGTCTAGATGGAAAGGCTAAACCTCATGAAAGTATTCAAGAAGTTGTAGATCATTATGTGTCTAACATTACTGATAAGTCCTTTGAGGGACCCTTGGTTATACTCGGTCATTCTTTGGGGGCACCTATTGCATTTGAAATGGCAAAGTCACTGAGGAAGCGGGGACACCAAGTTGAACAGGTTGTGATTCTGGATGCCCGAGGTTCTTATTGTGGCAACAGTGAACTAAATGATGAAGCACTGTCTGCAAAGATATTGACCAATTTGACGAGAGAGTTGGAAGCAAATATAGCTGTTTCTGAGAAGGCTTTGTCCGAATTGTCAACAGACGATCAGTTGAATTTAGTAATGTCAAATTTTCGAGAGTTAGAACAAATGGAAAATACAAATATAGATTGGATAGAAGCGCAAGTTAGTGTCATGAAATTTCAATCTAGAATGATATACCAGCGTAATAATGAGAAGATTGACAATGTCCTACTGATACAGGCTAATGAAACTAATTTTGATTTAAAGGCGCAGTGGAAAGGATGTGAAAGTGATCTCCTGAAACATGTCAGCATTCAAGGAAACCATGTGAGCATGCTGCGTTCTCCAAATGTTAAGGCATTAGCAGACATCATAAAAAACAACATAAAATTATAATAGGGACGTTATGAAAAATAAAAGTGCAATTATTGTTGGGGCCGGACTCACTGGTACACTATTGGGAACTGTTTTGGCTAAAGAAGGCTATCGGGTTAGAATTTATGAAAAAAGAGATGATTTAAGAAAATACGAGTTATCTGCTGGTAAATCAATTAATTTGTCTTTATCAGAGCGGGGATGGAAGGCTCTCAGACTAATTGGTGCAAGTGAAGAAATAAGAGAGCTATCCGTCCCAATGTACGGGAGAGTAATTCATACGCAAGATGGAGAGGTGAAGTACCAGCCATATGGTAGGAACAAACAGGCTATCTATTCATTATCGCGCGGCGGGATGACTGCAAAGCTATTGGATATCGCAGAGAAAAATAATGCTGTGGAAATTATCTTTAATCACGAGTGTATTGACGTTGACCTCAAAAAAGGTCACGCCACCTTTCGCAGCTCTAAAACTGGAGAGATTACTAGTGATCAGGCTGACGTTGTGTTTGGTGCTGA
Source organism: uncultured Kangiellaceae bacterium (assembly GCA_965366725.1). Lineage (GTDB taxonomy): Bacteria > Pseudomonadota > Gammaproteobacteria > Enterobacterales > Kangiellaceae > Aliikangiella. The sequence continues at coordinate 3,398 of CBDUHU010000063.1, read as the reverse complement.
TGGAGCATTTTCATCAGTAAGATATACTTCGATGCAAAAGGAAAGCCGATTTAATTTCAGCCAAAATTACATCGAGGACGGGTACAAGGAGTTGTTACTGCCTGCCAACAGTGATGGTTCATATAAGTTAGAAAAGAATGCGCTGCATGTATGGCCTCGTAAAGAATTCATGTTAACTGGTTTGCCGAATCAGGATGGCTCTTTTACTTGCACATTATTTATGCCGTTTAAAGGTGACAAATTCAGTTTTAATAAGCTGAAAACAAAAGATGATGTTAGTGCTTTCATTCGAGACGTTTTTCCTGACTTCTATCGTATTATGCCTAATGTGGCGGATGAATGGTTTGAACGATCAATTTCAGCTCTCGCCTATGTAAAGTGTTTTCCTTGGACTATAGGACAAACGGCGTTAATTGGAGATGCCGCTCATGCGACTGTACCTTTTTATGGGCAGGGGATGAATTGTGGTTTTGAAGATGTGACGACTTTATGGAGTCTGCTCAAGAAGCATGAAGGAAATATTCCATTGGTATTTAGCGAGTATGAGAATACAAGGAAGCCAAACGCAGATGCTATGCAAGATTTGTCATTGCAGAATTATAAAGTCATTAGAGAACTTATATCGGATGAAAATTTTCTTTTAAGGAAAAAAATTGAGGCGAATTTCTCCGAAGCATACCCAGAAAAATGGACTCCCCTTTATAGCCAGGTATCTTTTAGCGATATACCTTATTCAGAAGCACTAGAACTCGGAGATAAGCAAGAAGCAATCATGAAATCAATTATGGAAATAGATGGCATAAAGGAGCGCTGGAAAGAAAATTTTATTCATGAGTCGATTCTGTCACATCTATCTACATAGTCGTGCAGATTGCATGTGTGAGTAGAATGTTTGCAGTTGGAAATATTGTTTATTACATACTCATCAACAATTATGATTCGTCTCTCAATAGAGCGCCGAACAAATTTTTATAAACTAAATATTATACAAGTGGTGAATACGTGGGATACCGAAGCTTTCATAATGAAAACCTACCATTGGTTGTTGAAGCGCCTTTAGATGGATTGGACATATTAGCGTGGCTTAACGACAAGAAAGAGTGGTTTGATAAACAATTGTCTTGTCATGGGGCAATATTATTCAGAGATTTTAATTCGCTCACAGCGAAGAAACTAGAAGAGGTTGTCAATCTGACTTCTGGACAGGCATTCAATAATATTGAGGAGAGCTCTCCACGAAGCAAGGTAGATGGAAATGTATATACTTCCACCGACTATAGTGCAGAGCAAAGCATTTTCCCACATAACGAGAATTCATACATGAAAGATTTTCCACTGCGCCTTTATTTTTATTGTGATTTGGCATCTCAACAGGGCGGCGAAACGCCGATTGCAGATTGTAGAAAAGTTTATAAGAGGATTAGACCAGAAATAATTGAAAAGTTTATTGAAAAGAAGTGGATGTATGTTCGTAATTACGGTTCAGGCATAGGTATGAGTTGGGAGGAAGCATTTAAGACCAACGATAAGCAAGCGGTAGAAAAGTATTGCACTGATTCTGATATTGAGTTTGAGTGGGATGCGAGCGGTGGACTAAAAACTAGACAGATACGTGAAGCTGTACTTCGACACCCTGAAACAGGTGAAATATCATGGTTTAATCATCTAACATTTTTTCATATTTCAACTCTGTCAAAAGAATATAGAGAGGGGTTGTTGAGTATTTTTGATGAAAAGGATTTGCCCAACAATACTTACTATGGGGATGGAACTTCAATCGAAGAAGAAGTGGTTGAAGAGATTAGAGAAGCATATCTTGCGGAGTTAACATCATTCAGTTGGAAAAATGGAGATTTCATTGTGGTCGATAACTTATTGACGGCCCATGCGCGTAATTCTTTCGTTGGTGAGCGAAGAATAATGCTCGCGCAAGCGAAACTCATTTCGAGAGATGGGCTAGCGGTCGAACGGGTTTCAAATGAACTTTGATGTAGTAAGTGAGTATAGTACAGTAATAGAGCCTCCAATTGGAGGCACTGAACCACTTTTTGCTTTGAGAATTGTATGCATAAAAAAAATAAGAACGCTGCTGTAGAGCTGCCAACCAACGAATTTATTATTTTGATCGCATTAATGACTGCGCTACTAGCACTTTCAATTGATATAATGCTTCCTGCGCTTCCTAACATTGGTGCCGAGTTCAATATATTGAATGCCAATGATAATCAATTGGTGATTTCTGTTCTATTTATTGGCATAGCGATTGGTAAACTTATTTATGGTCCCATATCAGATTCTACTGGGCGTAAACCCGCAATTAATTTTGGTATGGCACTCTTTATAATTGGAAGTCTTCTTGCGATTATGGCAACTGATTACAGTGTTTTGTTGGTTGGGAGAGTTTTACAAGGCTTTGGACTTGCGGCGCCTAGCGTTGTTTGTTTTGCTATAGTGCGAGATAGATACAACGGTCGCTCTATGGCCCGGGTGATGTCATTTGTAAAAGTAGTTTTTGTCTTTGTGCCAATGATTGCACCGGCGATTGGCCAGTGGATTCTTCTTGTTGCGCACTGGAAACTGATCTTTATTTTCTTGCTTGTTTTTGCATTAATTATGTTGATTTGGTTTTCGGCACGATTGGACGAAACACTATCTCATGATATGAGACGACCGTTTTCTTTTAAGCGAATTCAGGGAGCTGCGTATGAAGTTTTTAAGTGTGATATATCACTTGGCTATACCATTATCATCGGCCTCATCTCAGGTTCTTTCTTAGGTTATTTGACTTCGGCGCAACAAATATTTCAGATTCAATATGAGCTTGGCGCTCAATTTCCACTGTTCTTCGCTATATCTTCACTATCAATCGGTTGTGCGGCGTTTATTAACGGCAAGCTAGTTATGAGTCTCGGTATGCAGCGAATATCCCAGGCTTCATTGATAACAATTCAAGTTGCATCTTTAGCTTATTTCAGCATTATTAATTCTACCGAAGGTGGAGACTCTTTGTTGATGCTAATGATTTATTTAATGATCATTCTCTTTTGTATTGGTTTACTAATTGGGAATTTGAACGCCTTGGCCATGGAACCGCTTGGTCATATTGCAGGAGTGGGCGCATCAGTAATCGGCTCCGTATCAACTTTTATCTCTGTATTTCTGGGAGTCTCAATTGGACAGAGTTATGACGGTACTGTAATTCCGCTAGTATTTAGCTTTTTTTGTGTTGGAGCCTTGTCATTCATTATTCTTAAATGGAGCGAGAGAAGCAGACTCTTGGATCAAGAATGTGGTTAGACTTTGAGACAAAACTAAGAATTTCTATTCAGAGTAATTATAAATAAAGTATGACTAGAGTTGAGAATACTACTAGTGTTTTAGGTTTTGAAATGTCGATT
>CBDUHU010000062.1:0-11128 GCA_965366725.1 uncultured Kangiellaceae bacterium | reverse complement strand
TAAAAAGTCGTTGCCTGAAGATGCTGTCTCGCAATTTCAGGGATCTGAAACCAAAAAGTAATCGAGCCTTGTCCCGGTCGATAAGCATGGCTCGAAACAATTTGGAAAGTATAATTCTGCTGATTAATATAGAAGGTCAACTGATCGCCAATCTTAAGCTGCATATCAGTCATAACCTCATCTTCAACCGAAATTTGCTGCCAGTTATCTGGCTCAGGTTGCCACCAATCTCCCTGAGTTAAACGGTTGTTACTCGGTATTTTACTGCTCCATGACAAACGAATCGGTTTGCTCAATGTGGCCAGACTATCGCTGGGATGATCAATATAGGAATGCATGTCTAGTTGATTAATTTTGACCAGTTTGGCACGCAAGTAAGGACGTAATTGACGAATAGGACTCTGCTGTTGGTGTGACCATTGCTTAACTGAATCCAGCTGTTTTTGCGATGCTTTTGCAATGACCAGATTGCCATCGTTAACACGCCGGTTTTGTTCAAGCGACTGACCAATATCGCGTAGTAGCATCAAGGTAAAAAGAAGTAATGTAACCGATAAACCGATCCCGATTATCTGGCTGGATTTACTCAATATTCGCTGGTTCATCATAAATAATGAAAACGAAAACAGCCCTGTTTGATTTCGACAAAACCATTGAATAGTTTTCAGTACTATTAGTGTTAAGATAATCAGCAGAACCACAGTCGCGATAAGTGAAATCAGCATCATTGCGGTTAATAGCGCGTTGTCTGAATACCAGATAGCTAACATTGATAAACACCCAAGCGAACATAATGAACGTAACACAATAAATTCCGCCTGAGTTTGTTGTCTAATCAAAGAAATAATACTGGCTGACTTAAGTTGCCATAGATTGGGTAGTTGCAAACTGAGTAAAAGTCCCAACCCAAACAATAAAGTACTCAGGATTTCAGAAAGCTCGATATGGCTACTAATCCCGACAAATGTAGATTGAAATTTTACCACGAAGGTCCATAATAATAATGGCGCAATCATCAGTGCTGGTATGGTCGAAACAGCGAAACTCAAAAACCATTTGGTAAGAGCGATTCTAACCCCCTGATGTAAAGGTATTCCCATACTCCGGTAAATAGTCTGTCGATAGCTCTCCTGTTTAAGCTGGCGACGCCCTACCAGATTAATCGCAATAGCCGCCATAAGAAACAGGATTATCGCAGTCAATCCGGTGAAATTTTCTGCTCTTTTCCAAAATGCAGATAAAGGGTGACGGCTTGTTGCCTTATCAATAACCGTGGCGTCTGGTAGCTCATTTTTAACCCAGTTTTGAATTGTCTTAAGGTCGCCATCATCAATCAGATAACGATATAAAATAGAATCATTAATCAGAGGACTATCAAATGAACGCTGATTAATCATGGCTCTCATTGCAACGGAATGTCCTTCTAGCAATCGATCTGGTTCGTGAAAAATAATCCGTGTTAAAGTAAGTTCCACAGAACCGATTTGTAATTTATCTCCCATATTAAATTCAAGCGCGCTATATAAGCGGGAATCTAGCCAGATTTCGCCAACTTCAGGTCCATTATTAACCATCAAATGCTCTGCATCAGGTGATAACCCCACAGCGATAGTTCCCTGAAGCGGATAGTGGTTATCAACTATTTTCAACTGTACTGATTGATAAAGTTCTCCTTGTGACAACGCAATTGTCTGCAACTGAGTCACAGACAGTCGGTTTGAATAACGCCGAAGCTCGGCAAGCTCAGCATCTGACAACGCCTGATAACGCGTAACGACTATATCTGCACCTAGCATATTATCTAAATTTTTTTGTAGAAAATTCTGGATCGAAGAACTAACTAAAGTCAGCGTCAATAAAAACAGAATTAGCAACCATTGAACAATAAGTAGTATACGTGCGTCGGTTTGCCTGCTTTCATTGATAAAACTGCGTACCGCATAGTTTAAATTATTCATCGATTAAAACTCCCTGTTCAAGCTGCAGGCTGCCATGAGATAGTCGATAGACATAATCTGCCCGTGCCGCTAATTGCTCGCTATGAGTTACTAAGACCAGTGAACTTTGATGCTCTCTAGTAAAATCAAACAATAAATCTGTTACCCTCTGTGCTGTACTTTCATCAAGATTTCCTGTTGGCTCATCAGCAAAAATAAATGCCGGTTGGCTTACAAACGCTCGTGCAATAGCAACTCTTTGTTGCTCACCACCACTAAGTTGATTTGGTTTATGCGAAGCTCTGTCTTTCAAGCCTACTTTTTCCAGGCAATTCATCGCTTTGTTAATCGCTTCTCGGTCTCCTTTCAATTTCAGCGGTAATGCAATATTTCCCAGAGCATCTAATTCAGGTAATAGGTGAAATTGTTGAAAGATAAATCCGGATTGACGACGCAGCACCATATCGCTCGCGTACTGATTAGCTATTTTAACTTCCACTGCTCCCGAACAAGGCTTTTCTAAACCGGCAATCAAACTTAATAAACTAGATTTTCCCACGCCTGAAGCGCCTACAATAGCGTAACTTTTAGCGGAAACAACTGACAGGTTAAGGTCACTAAATAATGAGATAGTCTGCTGATTATTACGAAAGTGGTGGCCTATTGATTTAAGTTTAATGGAATGCATTAATATTACCCTTTGACTAAATAAATTGAATAGTACAAAGAGAAATGTCAAAAAAATGTGAAATAACTGGTGGTAGTCTTTGTTAACCCGCTTTTGGAGTGATATTTTCTGTTTCGATGGCTGGATTGTATTTGGCGGCCCTTCTTCCCTTTCGATCAAATGACGATTCGCCGAAATAAGCACCACTAGTATTTAAACTTCTGACTACTCGAACAACCTTGTTCAATATCCCGGGATAATCAATTTTAAGAAACTATAAGCATTTAGATATATCAGAAAACAGTGCTGATAAAGCGAGTGAAAATCAGGAATCATTTTCACTCGCTAACTTAGCTAATAGATAATCCTCTTATCTTTAAATCAGACTTTGTTAATTACTGATTCTGCTTGAGAAGTTCGTTAGCTTTTGCCAGGTTGGCTTCGAGTGCATGACGTAATTGTTGATTATCAATATTGGCCAGTTTAAGCCCTTGCTCAAAGCTCAGTTTGGCCATATCAGGCTTGTTCATGGCAAGCCAGGCATCTCCAAGACTATCAAAGGCGTTCGCTGAGTCGGGATAGGTGTTTACATTAAACTTCATCAACAGCAGACCTATTTCAGGCATACTTTTGTCCATTATGTGTTGGTAGCCCAGTTGATTAATCTGATCTTCCGTCATTGCCAGTTTTTGATTGAACTGTTCCATTTTGGAAAAAAAGTTAGCTTCTACCTTTTCTACATTGCTTTTTTTGAGCTTCTGGTAAGTGCTATCCAACAAACGGTCAAAACCACTCATTGCAGTCTTATAACTCTCTCGACTAGCTAAACGCAAGCTTTTAGCTTTTTCTTTAGCCAGCTCAATTGCTTTTTCTAACGCACCGTCAGCATCAACTTTTATCTCGGGGACAACACCGACCCCCTCCCAATTAGTATTGGTCACCGGATTGATCGCTCGGCCAGTGGCAATAAACATTCCAAAATGATCGTTTATTCGAAATCCACCACCGGGATTAGCACCACCACCGGTAGTTTCACCAATCAAGGTCGCGCGTTTTCGGGTTTGCATATTATAGCTAAATTCTTCTGCAGCAGAAAAAGTCCGTCCACTGGTCAGGATATATAATGGAACTGTTGCTAATTTGATTCCATCGACCTTGTCTAAAGTCCAGAATTCGTTAGTAATATCGCCCTTACGCCAGTAAAGACTGTTGAGTAATAAACGTTGCTCAAAAAAGTAGCTACTAAGATACTGCACCAGATGAGGGTCCCCGCCACCATTTTTACGTAAATCTATAATCAAAGCGTCTGAAGTTTTTAATAGTGCCATCGAAGCATCAATAGCTTCTTTCGCTTCACTTAACTCATAAAAACCTTTTAATTCAAGGTAACCAACATTACCTTCCAGCTTTCTGACCTGGGCGACCCCAAAATTACTTTGCCGATGATGCTCTCTACGATTCAGCGTATCATCCACTCTATCCTGCTGGCTATGATGACGTCCCCCGGAACGATTTTGACGCACCCGCAAATGTTTATCATGAGTGACCTGCTGAATTGCCTGAGTCAAGGCTTTTGAAAACTCCTCTGCCTTGTCAATTTGATCAAAATCACCTGCCGAAAGCTTTTCCAGTAAAACTCTGGCCGTTTTTTCACCGGTTTCAGGAAAGACATAATTCTGCTCCATCAACTCTCCGATTTTGTTAACCGTATCAGTTTTAATTTTCTGATCAATATCAGTAGCTTCTACATCACCCACATTGACAGTCAACAGACCGGTCAAAAGCAGATATAAACCGGTTATTGCTCGTGTTTTTTTCATCTTTTATCCTTAAGTCATTAGCTTAAATCTAATTTTAACAAGGCTTTGCTAAACAAAATTGTAAAAAAGTTAAGTCGCAGTAAGATCTTGCGAAAAAGGCGCATAACCACCGCGCAGACGACGATTAATCTGACCAAGAGAGCTATTAAGCAAGGGAGTAGACTGAGCGAAAAACTGAGTCGGGTTTGATGGGAATATTGCTTTAAATTCTTTATTCAGATGAGCCTGATCGTAGTAACCAGCCTGTATCCCGAGATCGGTTAATGAAGAATCAGGCTGTTGCTGCTTAAGTAGCAGGAAATAATTGAGTCGCCAGATTTTACATAACTCTTTGGGCAACAGGCCGATATTTGTTAAAAAACGATGTCTTAAAGTAACTTTACTTAATTCAAACTGACGGCATAGGTCACGTAGCAATATATCACCGCGGCTCATCATGATAACGTTGCTCAATGGTCTGATAACAAGCGGTTTTGCCAGTGAGTCGCCAAACAACTGTAACATCAGCTGTTCTGCCAGAATAGCATTATGATAAAACCCATTATCCATATTAGTCGAATATGCACTGTTATCCAATCCACGCAACAATGGCTCAATATTACAGTTAACAAGCTCACACAACCGGGTCAATTCAACTAGGTGGTTTTTTAATTCAACTGGCGCGATTCTCTTGCTTTCAAACAGCGCAAAAGGCTTAAAACGTACTCCGAATAGTTGACTACCCGCACTAGCGTTCCAGCGGTAACTTCGGGTTTGTTGACCTATCAACCAGCAACCGGGTGTTAGGCAATGTTGCTGATACCCTTGACCATCATATTGACTTAAAATTACTGACTCAGGTGTGAAGATCAGATCAAAAGTTCCCTGGGGGGGTAAACAATCCAGCGGCTCATCACAACTACCCTGGTTAAACACCAGCTGCCAATAGCATTCAATATGGCTTGATAACGCCGCGCAAGGTAGCATTTCATTAAATAGTAATCTTTCCATCAATACCCGCAGGGCCTTAATATATAACAATCGTTCACAAGGATCTGTACCACTCGACAAACCAGCGCTTTAGTGCAGATAAATCCTATGCTTTGGACAAGCTTTAAGTCAAACCAAATATGTAACAATTCAAACCAATGAATTCGAAAGCTATTATTCAGTCAGTTAATCAACACAATAATGGGATCAGGTATTAACCTGTTAACGGCTAGTTTTGCTCTACAATTTGCTGAACAATCGATAGACCTATCTCTCCTTTATCAGCGCTATTGAGTTGATCAGCATGCCAGTAATATTGGTGAGGATTTAGCCTCTGGAGCTTAACATCTCCCAGGGAAACATCTTCACTAAATAAATCAGAAGGTCCATAAATACTCACTTTCACATAGCTATTTTGTTCAATCTCATCGCTTTGAGCAATTAACATCTGATTGCCAGCATCAAATTTACTTTTTAATATTTCGATCTTTTCTCTGGCACTAACCAAATCGCGGTAAATATCAAGAGCTTGCCAATACTCATTTCGCATTTTTTGGAAGAACTGAAAAGATTTTCGCGCAATCATATCTTGAATAAAATACTCAGCCCACGCGCTTTCTTCTAATGACTTCGCCGACTCCTTTAGATAATTTTTGACAAGATCTTTAGCATATTCTTTTATCACGCCTTTTAAGGCATCTTTAGAATTCCGTAAATGCTCCAAATAATCTTTGCCTTTAGTCAGAGATTCTCGAACACGACCTTTATCATCCAGAAACTCACCAAATTCGAGTGCTCTTTTCGAAAACTCACCATCGTTACTTCTCGCGGCTTCAATGAGTTTTACCGCATTTCCGTTAAGAGATTTATCGCGAACAGCGTACATATAGGCCTGGGTTCTACCACGCTCTATTCCGGTACTCTGCAGTGTCGATAACGAAAAATATTGGTCTTTTGCACCAGCGTACTCAGAGTTACCAAATAGCGCATTAAGAACCTTCTGCTCATCTGCACTTTGAAAGGCAGGTTGTTCGCTAGTCCAGGCTACCACAGCTTTTCCGATAGCATCAGATAGTGCTGCAATAGGCCCACCTTCTGCCCACTGTTCTGCGATATCAATAAAATAAAATAGCGACTCTGCCCCGGCTTGCAAATATGCGGTCTGCATTATCGCTCCAGTTGCGCCGCCCAGTTTACCGAGCGCAACTCTCGATTCACTGAAATCATCCTCAAATCGTGCTCTGTAGGTATTGTATTGTCCCGCTATCTTGTCCAGATGAGCCTTTGATTGTTGAACCAGGTCGTCTATTGTCTTAAGTTCATCCTTTGGGTCTTTATGTACATTTGCCAGGTATACGGTTCTTCCATTGGCCTGAACAACTATTGAATTAATGACCGGTCTTTGTTTTTTCAGAAATGCTATTTTTTGTTTGATTTGACTATTTTTTTGCTGATGTAAGCGGTGGATTTTTTGCGTAATATTCACTTGTTTTTGCTGGATTGATTGACGCTCATCAAGAGCCCTTTGTTGACGACGTTGCAAGTCACTAAAGACATCTTTTAACAAAAACACCTGTTTATTTTGTTCTACGGTTTGTTTAGTCAAATTTTTAAAATAAGGCTGAAGTGCTTCCCTGGCATCATCAGCCAACTTCTGTGAACGACTAAGATCTTCAAATAAAGTAGCAATTTCTTGACGAATCTGGCTGGCAGAACTTTTCCTTCCTTCTTTTACCTTTTTGCTGGCTTTATCTTCAAGCATGGTAATTTGATTTTCTAACTGATCAATTATTTTTGTATGATAACGATATTTCACATGAGCTGATCGGTAAGGCTCTGGCGCTTGTTGTACTAGCAAGTTTTTTGCTTTTTCAAGTAATGGCTTAAGTTGACTTTTAGTTTCAGTCATTTTTTTTGAAATTGAATTTAATGTTTTATCATTACTCAAAAATTTTTCTTCAAGGGCTTGTATAGCGCTCTCACTAATGTCGATTTTTTGGTCAATTTTATCTAATGCTTGATCGAAGGTAGTTTTCTTTTTCCACCACCCATAGTCACTGATATTAAGAGAGGTGATTCTGTAACTATCTTCGGGTTCATCAATAGGTAAACGTGGTTCTTTATTGAGAGCACCAAAGACTTTACGTTTAGCCAAATCTTCTCGCGATTTTGTCGACAAATAAGCGAGCATGGAATCAATAAACTCGGTGCGTTTTTGACTCATTTCAATAGTATTGTTAACCACTTTTAAATCACGCTCTTCTTCTGAATCAAATGAACGGTTCTCTTTAGCAGACTTTGCAAGATAATCTAGCTGGATTGTCCGTTTTTCTCCCTTCGCTTGATAACGTTTGGCCAAACTAATGGCTCTTTGGGCGAGTAACTGCACATAATTATTAAGTAACGCGTTCAACTGACCATCAATCACAGACCAGCGCTGCATCCCTTCTTTAATATACTTCAGATCACTCTTCAATATCTGTTGACTACCAGCAAGCGTTAATGAATTAGAAATAATTTGACGATGTGATTGGTAATAGTCCCTTCTCACAGCAAACCACAATAATCCGATCCAATCACTCATCGATTCAAGATGTTTTTCAACACCAGCTTGATCATTAATATTTGCCGAATCTATTTGAATACTTAAAGTCCGTTTTGAGGCTGGCGATTGAAAACGCTCATCGAGTGCTTTGACTCTTTGATCAATCAGCAATAAATGAGACTTGAAGGCCATTTGCGCCTGCTTCACAGGAACCACTGCTTCACTTTCAGCTTTTATGGTTAAGCACAAGAAACCAATAATCATCCACACTAATAGTTTTTGAAACACGGTCTTCCTCTCATATTTTAAAAGTTCCAGCAGTAAGTCTTTGTTTGTTTTTGTCGACAATACAAGTCGCTGTGTGAACCCTGTCTGAATAATTTTCGTTTTCTCATAATCTAGCATTATAGGAAGAACTTCAATCCATACATTCATACTAATTGACGATACTGTGAAAAACAGTAAGAATTGACTAATCAGACCTATATACTGAAGAAAAATCCAATGAAAACGGATCATGCCCATGTTGAGGCAAGTTTATTCTCATTTTTCCTGATCCTTCTATTGGGTTTAATTGACTACTTCACTGATATTGTTGACAAACAACCACTCAAGACCTTTGCTTATATTATTATTTTTGTGATCACCTATACAATATCCTACTTTTTCTTAAGCAAAAAGTGGCGTCAGTAATAACAAAACTCTCTTTGTTTTCTATATTGAATAATGGAATGCTTATTCAAGTGTTTTTACAACAGTTTCCACATCAAAAGCCACCCCGATAATTCCCGCGTGCGCGGGAATCCTGAGAATTACTGACTAATCCCCGGCATACTCAAGTCGCCAGATGCGATATCAAAAACATTTTCAACACATAGCAAAGGCGCATGAACTTGTCGATTAACTCTTAGACCGGCAGTTACACCATCAAACTTAAACCCTTTTGAAAATCCCACAGCACTAAGTGGTACTCTGACCAACACTTCACTTTCATCAAGCGAAAAATCGAATCCCGGACTATCAATAAAAATAGGTAACCCAGGCCAGGTAACAGGCATCTGGGGCTGGCTATTCTCTTCAATATCCTTAACCTTTAATGCCCCTTCTCCACACTTTTCATCTGGACTTAATACAACCCAGTGGCTGTGCCACAAATCACCATCATTTGTCAGGTTACCGTCACCATCCTCATCATAAAGTGGTGTATCATCAAAATCAGGATGGATCGTCAATGCCAAAGCAAGGATCCCCTGTTCTGGTTCAAACCCAACAACCTGACTATCCAGACTGGTTGGCCACACGTAGCTATAGACCTCTGAGCCAGCCAGATTTCCTGTAATTTGAGGAATCTCACTGCCAGCCTTCCCTCTGATAGCCTGTTGAAAAATCAGGTGAGTAGCATCGGTCGTCACTTTGGCATGAAGCAAATCAAAAGATAGTGGAATATTATTTGTCTGGTCTGCCAAAATATGCCCCTTATGTTGCCTTTGGTCAGCAATTAAAGGATTTGATAATAGAGTGAGCACGCTGGCGACAGATATTAACCGTTTCATAGTAGTTTCTCCTAAAAGCAAAAGTAATTGTCATTAGTATTGAATCGATATATAACTCACATAAACAAACCAGAAAATTAAACCAATTTTTTCTTATCGTCATATTGTTTCGCATCGACACCATACTGAAAATACAAGGAACTCTTAGGCAATGTCAATTTAGTTTCGTTTCGATACCTATAGAAAATTGGCAGCTTTCGTTTTTGTAAGGTGCAATTAGTTAGCTCATAAAACTGTTTGACTGGTTAATTTAAAAACAAGTAAATTTAATATAAACAATAGCTTATATTTATTTTATCGGCGAATATTAGCAATCTGACAGTTGGTGTCGTATCGAAACATTATTGAGTTTGCTTATAGGTTAGATTGAAAATAACAATCAATTGAAACTATCCATAATCAAAAGTTAGGACAAAGCAATTTTTGATAGGCCAATTTATTGGGTACAATTTCTCCTCGAAATAAGCCAATTAGCCTACTTGTTTTTTTTGTTTTGATTCGATACTATAAGCTAATGAGTAATGATCTTATCAAGATTTTTGAACGCCTCTCCAGTCTTTTGAAACAAGAATCGAGAGAAGCGGCCACTCGTTCCGGTTTACAACAAGTCCAATATGATGCACTTGTATATCTCTCAATCTGCAATCGCTATTCAAATACACCAATTGCAGTTAGCGAGTATCTAGGATTGACCAAAGGGACTATTTCTCAAACACTCAAGTTATTGGAAACAAAAGGTTTTATTCAGAAAGAAAAAGACTCTGAGGATAAACGCGTAACTCACTTGAATCTTACTGCTAACGGCAAGCGGCTGATTTCTGATTGTTACCCTCCACCGGAATTTAGCGAACTGCTACAAGAACAATCTCAGTCAATTCAAGGTTTGCTCTCTTCCTTATTAAAACAGCTTTTAGCTGAATACCAGGACAAAACAGACCGTCAGGGATTTGGCCTTTGCCGTCAATGCGTTTACAACCGAACCACCGAAAGTGGATTTCGTTGTAGTCTGACAAGTGAAGCACTAAACATCGAAGAAACTAACCTCATTTGTCGAGAGTTTATCCACAAAGCCTGATGTTCAACCTTGCTGAAGCCCTTCAAAATCCTTAGCACTATGTCTTTCCGGCAATTGAGTAGCTTCATCCCCCCAGCTTTTATTGACCATTTTCCCTCGATTTACTGCGGGACGCGCGAACAACTCATCAGTCCAACGATGAACATGCCGATAGGTGTCGGCTTGTAAAAATTCAGCGGCACTATAAACATTATTTTTAATCAGTTCTCCATACCAGGGAACAATCGCCATATCGGCAATAGTATACTCATCACCACACATATATCGATTGTCCTTTAAATGACGATCAAGCACATCAAGTTGACGCTTAACTTCCATGGTAAAACGGTTAATCGGGTACTCAAACTTTTCTGGAGCATAAGCGTAGAAATGGCCAAAACCACCGCCTAAATAGGGTGCACTACCAACTTGCCAGAATAACCATGACAAACACTCTGCCCGAGCTTGTGGTTCTGATGGAATAAAAGCATTAAACTTTTCAGCCAGGTACAACATTATCGCCCCGGACTCGAAAACAGGCTGGGTATTGCCACCGCTTCTGTCGACCAGCGCAGGTATTTTT
>CBDUHU010000061.1:0-11192 GCA_965366725.1 uncultured Kangiellaceae bacterium | reverse complement strand
ATGGGTATTGAGCCAGTTTTTCGATAACCATTTGACTATCCATTTGGGTTACTCGAATAGCAGGACAAATGGTTAATTCATCAGTAAAGTCTCCCAACATAAGCAAATGTTCAAAGCCCGTATTATCGAGCATAAACTGCAACCTGGCCTGCGGATAAGACGGCTCAAGTGGTACATAAGCAGCGCCTGCTTTTAATATCGCCATGATTCCGACGACCATTTCGACACTGCGTTCAGTCAATAGACCAACCAGACTTTCAGTTTTTACTCCTTGAGCTTTTAAATAATGAGCAAGTCGATTAGCAGCCTGATTAAGTGCCTGGTAAGTTAATGTTCTGCCTTCGAACCTGAGTGCTATCTGTTGTGGATTTTTTTCGACCTGAGATTCAAATAACTGATGAATAAACTTATCCTGCGGAAAATCTCTCGCCGTATTATTTAAATCGTGTACCAGGTGGTGAACTTCCTTTTCTGAAAGCATTGCTAACCTTGCTGTTTCCGACTGGCTATTTTCGACCATTCCAGTTAACAGAGATTCGAGATGTTGATTGAGCTGGGTAATATGTTGCTCACTAAAAATAGATTGATCATACACCCACGAAAAAGCAATTCCCCGTCCGGTTATTCGGGCGCTTACCTCAAGATCAAATTTAGCCACGACTTCATTATTCGAAAGCGGCGAGAAATTAAGGCCGGGAAGTTTTATCTCACTCACTTCGTTACTATTCATGTTAAACATGATCTGAAATAAAGGTGTATGCTGAGTGGTTCTTGGAACTTTACATAACTCAACCAGATGTTCAAAAGGTACATCCTGATTAGCTTGGGCTTCTAGATTGACTTGTCTGACATGAGAGAAATAGTCACATAATTCCACGTAGTCTGTAGAAGTTCTTAACACGAGTGTATTGACAAAAAAGCCAATCAGGGATTCTAATTCGGCCTGGTTACGATTAGCCACTGGCGTACCGATAACAATATCGTGATTATTGCTATGACGAGAAAGCACTAACCCCAATGCTGCATGCAATAACATAAAAGGAGTGAGATTGTGTGAGTGGGAAAACTGTTGAATTTTCTGACTAATTTGCTGGTTCAGCCCTCCCCTCACAATATCGGCACTCAGACGCTTCATTTCTGGTCGCGAATAATCCAACGGTAAACTATGCACAGTTGGCACATCGCAAAGTTGTGTTTTCCAATATTCCAGTTGCTTATCCAATAAATCGCCAGTCAGTCGCGTTCTTTGCCAGTGGGCAAAGTCTGAATATTGAACGGCCAATGGCGGCAAAGGGTCCTCCTGATGATTTAGCGCTGCAAGGTATTGTTGACTAAACTCATTGATAAGCACTCCCATAGACCATCCGTCAGACGCAATATGGTGCATGTTAAATAATAAAACACCGCGCTGTTGCTCTTTGCTATCTACTGTTTTCAGATAACTCGCTCGCAGCATTAAATCTTCACTTAGATTAAATACTTTTCGACAGTCCTCAAGTATTAAATCTTCAACCGTCCTGTTCCGTTCAGGTTGAGCCATATCAGTCAGATCATGTGTTGTTATATTAAAATCAAAATCACCAATCACTTTTTGCATCGGTCCTTGCTCACTATCAGAAAAGATTGTTCTCAAAGTCTTATGACGAGTGATAATTCGGCTAATTGCTTTTTCTGCAATTGCAACCTCAAAGGCACCTTCTACCTCAATTGCAGCGGGCATATTATATTGCACACTACTGCCTTGCAGTTGATCAATAAACCAAAGTCTTTGCTGTGAAAATGACAATGGTAGTGATGTTGTTGAATCAACAGGTGTAATAGTTAGTTGAGGTTTAGCCAGACGAACTTCCCTTTGATAGCCTAAGTGCTCAGCTAATTGCCACGAAGTTTCGCTCAGGAAATTATGTTGAATATGATTACGCCAACTATCACTTGCTTTTTGTTCAATTCCTCTGTGATTATGAAATTTAACATCACCTAACATTCGTGACACCTGGTGAACACCATCAGTCATTCTGCCTTGAACAGAATCATAAGGTGTTAATAAGCGAGCACTATATTCAATATTTAAAAACTTACATAGTCGGCGCATTTCTTTTTCCGGCGAAGCAACCAGATTTTCAAATACTACGATGTGCTTTCTTTCATCAGGAACTGTCTGTAAAAAGTTATCGATATTCTGATGACAAGCGGTCCACAGTAATTCACCTAATTGGCGCGAACTATAGTCATGCTGGTTTAAATAAAGCAGTTGATCCAGTTGCGCTTTTTCAAATGAAGAAATAACCGCATATGGATGTCTAACCAGATGAATATAGTGCATGTCTTCAAAACAAGCTTCTGCCCTGGCCAGGGTTTCAGGGTGATAAGCGTAGGAAGGGGTTTTATCAACCAAAATAGCAGGGCCAATCCATTGCTGTAGCTTTTTATAGAATGCCTGAGTGGTCATTCCTTGTTCCTCAAACTGACTCATCAGGGCTTCGGCTTCGGTTAGATCGATTTTTTTAATTTCCATGATCGCTCTGAGCACACCTTCAAGCCAGAACTTATAACTTCCAGAAAAAGATTCACGTCGCTGCTTTAGCGTATCGAACCCCAGCAACTCAAGTTCTGGCGGAGCAAACAATTGCTGGTGTCCCGCAAGCATTGCTCTTAATAACGTAGAGCCTGAACGCGGAGGGGATAGCATCAACACCATTTTCGGATTTTTTGCTTCAGTTGGCGGCGATTTTTCAGGTATCACAGGAACTAACTGGCGAACCTTTTCCAGTGAACTCTGATTGACTATAAAGTTCGACAATTGTTCGCTCGATTCTGCTTCAAGTGCAGCAACTTCATCCGGCCGTAACATTGCTTGTTCAACCAGCGCCTCGGTGTAATGCTGCATCAGATAAGTTGAAAACTCTGCCACCGTTGGATTTTCAAAAATAACGATCAGATGAATAATTTCCGATAATAAAGTTTGTACCTGATTAATTGCTCGCATTGCGAGTAGCGAATGACCACCTAACTCAAAAAAGTTATCGCCAACCCCTACTTTTTCTATTCCCAGTACTTCCTGCCAACTCTCACAGATAAATTTTTCAATCGCTGATTGCGGCGCAATAAATTCCTTTTGATGTAGTTCTGTTTCACCTAATGTGGGTAAACTGGCCACATCTATTTTATTATTTCCGGTTAACGGACATGCATGTAAAATAATAAAAAATTGCGGCACCATATAGTCAGGTAAGGTTTGGCTTAATGAAGTTCTAATACGGTCAGTCAACTCAGCCTTATCAGTTAACTGGTGAGCTTCTTCTGGTATCACGTAAGCGACTATTGCGGGCATCCCATTGGCATCTTCTCTCACCATGGTTAAATGACTTTGAATGTAATTAAGTTGGCTTAGCTGCTGTTCAATTTCTCCCAACTCTATTCTGAAACCGCGTATTTTCACCTGTTCATCATTTCTACCGATATAAACTAGTTCTCCCTGGCTATTATAGCGAGCCAGATCTCCACTTTTATATAATCGTGTTAATCCTCTCGCCCGCATCTGTTTATCTGCAAAAGGATTAAAAATAAATCGTTCGTCGGTCAGTTCTGGTTGGTTCAGATAACCTTCAGCAAGCCCTGCCCCGCCGAGGTAGATTTCACCAATCGCTCCCAGCGGGACCGGACTAAGGTTATGATCAAGCAGATAAATCGCTTGATCTTTCAAGCGCTTTCCAATCACTGATTCAGTTTGCTCACCTTTACTGAGCGGCTTAACACTGGCATGAACTGTAGTTTCAGTAATGCCATACATATTAACTAATTGCGGATGTTGATCACCATAGCTTTGCCACCATGGATTAAGACTACTCAATTGAAGCGCTTCACCACCAAAAATAACAAAGCGCAGTGCACTCAATGACTGTTCACGAGTTAGAGTTTCCTGAATAAACCCTTTAAAAGCACTGGGCGTCTGGTTAAGCACTGTCACTTGATGCTGTTGACAAAGCGTGACAAATTGGCGGGTATCGCGTGAGCATTGGTAATCGGGAATGACCAACTTGCCACCGTAAAACAGTGCTCCCCAAAGCTCCCATACACTAAAATCAAAAGAGATTGAGTGAAACAAAGTCCACACATCGAAATTGTTAAAATCAAATTCCGCTTCAGTAGTGGTAAAAAGTCGAATAACATTTTGGTGGGTTTGCAATACCCCTTTAGGTCTGCCTGAAGAACCTGAGGTGTATATAATATAAGCCAGACTTTCTCCACCATGCAACTTAGCCCGCGATAAGTTAGCCTCCGGGTAATGATTAATATGTTCAAACAAATTAGAATCATCAAATAATACTAACTGCGTATCATCTGCCAGCTTTAACTGTTCAGTTAAACTTCCTGAACTCAATAAATACTTAACATCAGTATCCTGAAGCATATAATTTAAACGGTCACTGGGATAATCAGGATCAAGTGGTACATAAGCACCACCAGCTTTCAGAATAGCAAGAATGCCAACAACTGATTCTATCGAACGCTGTACACAGAGACCAACCAGAACATCAGGGCCGACACCTTGTTCGCGCAGATAATGCGCCAGTCGATTTGCCTGTTGATTTAACTCCAGGTAGCTCATCGATTGTTCTTCAAATATTAGCGCTTGCTGATTGCCATAATTGGCTACCTGATTTTCAAAAACTTCATGTATCAGCTGATGAGAGTTTTGCTTTTCTTCAATTTGGTTTAATTGATGGAGCAAATAATGACTTTCCTGTTCGGAGAGCATTTTTAACTCACTAAGTTCGCTATCAGGTTGACTCGCAATATTACTTAGCAGATGCTCCAGATGTTCGCTGATTTGTGTTATTCGAGCACCTTCAAATAATGTATTGTCATACACCCATGATAATGCAATTCCCTCGTCGGTCACCTGAATTCGCAGATTCAGTTCAAACTTAGCAATCGAATCAACTCTACCCATTGAAGAAAAGGTTATTCCCGGTAACTCAAGTTCGCTACTTTCAGTATTATCCATATTTAGAATGATTTGAACTAACGGCATATGCTGCTCATTTGGTGCAACTTGACAGTGTTCGACCAGTTGTTCAAAGGGCACATCCTGGTTAGCATGAGCCTCAATATTAACCTGCTTAACATGATTCAGATAATCAATGAAGTTGTTAGAACTGACATCAGTTCGTAACACCAGGGTATTAATAAAAAATCCTATCAAGGGTTCCAGTTCTGCTTGAAGTCTGTTTGCAACCGGCGTTCCTATAACCACATCCCGGGTATTGCTGTGTCGACTTAGTAACAGACTAAACGCGGCATGAATAACGACAAAGATCGTCGTATCATATTGCCGGGCAAGTTCTTGTAGCTGTTCGCTCACTTGAGAATTTAATTGGCTCCTGAAAAAGCTAGCTGAAGCTGCCTGATGTCGTTGGCGAGAATGATCAAGCGGCAAACTATGAACTTGCGGCACTCCTGCAAGCTGCTTATTCCAATAGTTCAACTGTTTATCTAACTCGCGCTGTTGTTCGGGTTCTCTTTGCCAACAAGCATAATCGACATACTGAATTGACAGAGGCGGCAGGTTAGCTTCCTGCCCACTCATAGCCGCCTGATAGTAGTGAACAAACTCTCTGACTAACACTCCCATGGACCATCCGTCGGACGCAATGTGGTGAATATTGAACAATAAAATTCCCTGCTCGCGACTATCTTTTTCAGTTAACTGGAGATAGCAAACCCGAACCATCAAATCTTTACTCAGGTCGAAAATACGATTACAGTCTAATCGTGTTAATTCATCTGCCTTTTGTTTCTGTGTTGCCAAATCAAACTCTCGCAGGTCCACATAATCCAGATTAAATTTAAAAACCTGTTGCACTTTCTGTTGAGGACCAGAGGAATGTTCGCTAAATGTAGTTCGTAAAGTTTCATGCCGCTGAATGATATTGTTCATTGCCTTTTCAGCGGCTATTCGATCAAATGAGCCTTCAACCTGCAATGCGGCTGGCATATTATATTTTGCACTCCCTCCCTGCATACGTTCTATCAACCAGAGTCTTTGTTGAGCGTAAGACACGGGATGAGAAAGATGACGTTCAACCCGCTTAAAAAGAGAGGTATCTTCAGTATTCGATTTTTCGGCAACATCTGAAGCTAATGACTGTTGTAAATAAGCAATAATCTGTTCTTTTTTTCCGCCAATTTTCTGCTTTAATGCTTCTGGCAATTTGCCTTTTTCACTAAGGTAAGCCAGTTTTCCATTCTTAATATATAAAGTAATAGCGAGTAGTTTGCACTCATCAATAATCTCTTTGAAACCAGACATCAAAATTCACCTTCTTCTATGACTGTATTTTCTTGAATAAGCTTTTCTTTTTGGATCTTAATTTGATTTTCAGATATTCGCCCAAGCAGCTCTTGCGCAATATCTTCGATTGTTGAATGGTTAAAGAAGTCCCCAACAGTAAAGTCGAGCGATTGTAAGTCGATGTGTTTTTTTAGCATATTGAAAACACGTGTCGCTAACAATGAGTCACCGCCAAGGTCAAAGAAATTATCTTTAATTCCGATGGGTTCCACCCCTAATAAAGTCTGCCATATATCAACCAGATTTTTTTCCAATTGATTTCCAGCTGGTACATAATTTTCTCTCTCAGTCGATTTTTTCTCACTCACTTGTAACTGTAAGTTTTTGTTGATTGTAGAGGTTTCACTCTGTTCGTCCCAATATTTCAGTCTTTGCATCAGGTTTGTTTTCGAATTAATCACTTGTGCCTGATAACCAAGGTTTAACACCAGTTCAATTGCTTCAGCCCCTTCCTCAATACTCATAAAACGGTTAGTCGGTGAGTGCATTTTAGTTTTATCAGCACTCGTGAAATCCCAGTTATCCCAATTAATACTTAGCCAGCGTTGATCTCCCTGATTATGTTGTTTGTGTGCAACAGCATCGATAAAGCAACTAATCGTAGAATAGGATGCAAGCCCTGGACCTCCGAGAATACTAGTAAGTGAAGACATCAACAGGCAGAAGTCAAACTGTCTACCTGATAATACCTTCTCAATAACCTGGATGCCTGTCATTTCAGGGTAATAATCTGTGACAAAAACATCATGACTAAACACCTGAACTGGTGATTTATTTTGCGCAATATTTTCACTACAATAAATAACACCGCTAAGCCCACCAAACTGTTTTTCCGCGTCATCGAAAGCTTGTTCCATTTGTTGCCTGTCAGTAACATCAGCGTTCAAAATTAAAAGTTCCCCACCCAATAGCTTGATAGAGTTAAGTAACTCAATTTTTTGTCGGGTTTGATCAGACTCGGGCTTTTCTTTTATCCAATTGTTCCATTCACTGCTAGCAGGAAGTTTTTCATTTGATAGCAAAGTAATTTTTGCTTTTACTTTTTCTGCAAGAAGTTTAGCAACCACCAATCCGATATTTGATAAACCTCCCAGAATAAAGTAATGCCCCTGATTACTCAGTTTGATAGGCAAGTTATCTTCTGTTTCTAACTGACATGGCGAGATTACTTTATGCCAGCGTTGATTTCCTCGAAATGCGACTTCACTTAATCGCTTGTTCTGGCTAAACTCAGCCAAAAGCTGGCTACCAGTTTCGCCAAACCAGACTTTGTTTCCAGCCACTTTCGTTAAATCAATATGACAAAAATCCAGATTGCTATTTTCCTGGCTTGCAACACGACACAAACCGCTTTGCATTGCCTGAGCAGGCTGGATATCTTCAGTTCCGTTGACCCTGAATCCATCATGAGTCAGCAGGTTAAATTCTATCTCGCAATCTTTACTGGATAGTGTCTTTAATAACATTCCTAAGCCAACCGGGGATGTCAAAGCACTTTCTTCGATTGTTTTCGATAAATCCAGATTCCAGAGATAAATAACCTTTAATGTATTTATTTTCTGGTCACAGACTGAATCTAATAATTCGTCATAGTCTGATTGTTGATTAATATTAATACAATAATCGCTACTGATTGAGTCTGCTGCTATATCAGTTCTGGTCACCAAAGTAATATTGATCTGATGTGTTTTCAACTGAGCCATTAATTGCTCAGCTACTCCCGATTGATCGGCAAAAACTAACCAATTACTATTTTCAACTTGTGTTAAATTTTGTTTGTCTATTGACTTTTTGGTAGCCATTTTCCACAGGGGTTGAGAAAACCAACTGGCCATATCTTCGCTAGAATCCGGTGATGACAAAATAGCACTCGAAGCTACATCTGGTTCTACCCAAAAACGTTTTCTTTGAAATGGATAAGTTGGTAAAGCTATCCTTTTTGCACTCTCCGGCAAGCCTGCCATGACGTCATCAATACTAACCCCTGACTTCCACAGTTCTCCGATAGCCGTTAACAAAGCGGCATCATCAGATGTGGTAGATTTGGGATGACGCATTGTTGAAATGACCAATTCTTGCTGTTTAGACATAGCCTGCTTTGCCAGATTTGATAATACGATTCCCGGCCCAACTTCGATCATCAAGTTGGTTGTTTTCTGTTTATCAATAACTGTTTTAATCCCGTCATAAAACCTCACAGTAGAACGTAAATGGTCACACCAATATTTGGCTGTTATCACTTGTTCAGACTTTACATAATCGCCACTCAAATTAGATATAAATGGGATCTCCGGCGGATGGAAACTGATAGTTTCAAGAAACTGCTGATATTCTTTTAACACTGAATCCATCATCATAGAGTGGAATGCGTGTGAAGTTTTTACATTGGCATATTCAATCGACTCTTGGGCTAATAAACTGCACAATTGCTTAATTGACTTCTCGCAGCCCGAAGCGACACAACTTTGTGCAGAATTAATGGCTGCTAGCTCACAACCAGCACTGGATACCAGCGGAATAATTTGTCCTTCACTAGCGGAAATTGATAGCATTTTTCCCGCAGCGCAAGATTGCATCAAACGGCCACGCTTAACTACTATTCTAAGCGCATCAGTCAATGAAAAAACACCTGCCAGACAAGCTGCGACATACTCTCCAATACTATGCCCAATCATATTGTCCGGTCTAATTCCCCACCCAATCAGTAATTTAGCCAGAGAATATTCAATAACAAACAGACCTGGTTGGGTAAATTCTGTCTGGTTGACCTTTGGATTACTTTTTCCTTCAGATTCAACTTCAAAAATAATATCCCTGATATCCCAGTTTACTTCTGAAAGTAATTTCTCAGCACATAAGTCTATTTGTTTTCTAAACGCTGGAAATTGAGCATAAAGATTTTTTGCCATTCCGGCGTATTGACTTCCCTGACCAGGGAACATAAAGGTGCATCGATTATTACTATTGCTATCGAGTGGAAAAGTCTGATTATCTAACATGGCTAACTGGTCAATCTTTTCAATCAGTTGCGCCGTCGAATTGGATACCAGATAACTTCGATACTGGTGATGAGCTCGCCCATTTTGTAAGGTAAAAGCAATATCTGTTAAATGCTCACTGGTATTAGAGCGCAGGTGTTCTGACAGGTTCTTCAGTTGTTGCTGTAATCCTGCTTCCGATTTTGCAGATAGTGGGATTAGCTGAAATTGAGTTAACTGATTAACCTCTAGCGTTTCAGATTGAGCAGGTGCTTCTTGCAGAATCACGTGCGCGTTGGTTCCACCAATTCCAAAAGAACTAACTCCAGCTCTACGCGGATGTATTTGTTCAGGCCACTCTTTTAATTGTTGGTTAATATAAAAAGGGCTTGAATCAAACTCAATATGAGGATTCGGCTTTGCAAAATTAATACTCGGCGGTAACTTCTTATGTTTAAGAACCTGGACCGCTTTTATAAGACCGGCGATACCAGCTGCTGAATCCAGATGTCCAATATTAGGTTTAACTGCGCCAAGCGCACAAAACTGACGCTGTTCTTCAACAGCAAAAGCCTGAGTCAAAGCAGTCACTTCGATAGGATCGCCCAGCTTTGTTCCAGTTCCATGAGATTCAAGATAACCAATGGAATCAGCCGATACACCAGAGTTGTTCAGGGCATCACGTATAACCTGAGTTTGCCCTTCAACGCCAGGTGCAGTATAACCAACTTTTCTAGCACCATCATTATTGACCGCAGAGCCTTTAATGACCGCCTGAACAGGATCTCGATCCGCTATGGCTTCAGCCATGCGTTTCAATAACACCACCCCGGCACCACTGCCACTGCGTGTACCGGTGGCATCAGCATCAAATGTTCTGCAACGTCCATCAGCAGCAATAATGCCACCTTCTTCAGCCATTCTACCGCCAGCTCGATATAGACTGATTGACGAGCCTCCTGCCAGTGCCATATCACAAGAACCATCGATAAGACTTTGTCTAGCCTGATGCACGGCTACCAGAGAGGTTGAACAGGCTGTATTAACATTAACACTAGGTCCGGTTAAATTAAATTTATGCGAAATTCTGGTCGCAGCAAAATCCTTACTGTTACCTAATTGAATGCCTAACCGACCGACATTGCTCAACAAGTCGGGTCGTAATAAAATATTCTCTAATAGATAGGTACTATCACCAACACCAACAAAAACTCCAACCCGCAATTTCTCATCACGACGTCCATACCCGCCAACCTCTAACGCTTCACTGGTACATTCAAATAACAAGCGTTGTTGCGGGTCCAGTATTTCTGCTTCTCGCGGAGTAAAGCCAAAGTAATCGGCATCAAATTGATCCAGTTTTTTTAACACCACCCCTGACTTGATGTAATTGGGTTGTTCAATGGTTTCTTTTGGAATGCCTGAAGCAAGCAGAGCCTCTTTGGAAAATTCTTCAATTGATTCAACTCCCTGACTAACATTTTCCCAAAATTGCTCCGGAGAGTCAGCATCAGGAAAACGACATGCCATACCGACAATTGCAATATCAACCGTTTTTAAAGGATCCACTGTTGTTTTTAAAGATTGTTGCCCACTCTGTAGTTCAGCTTTGTTTCCACCACTTAAAAATCTGACCAACTCACTGATGGTTGGATAACTAAACAAGTCGGTAACGGAAACCTGAAACTCAGTTTCGTCATTTATCTTTCGTTGTACCGAAAGGCAAAGAAGTGAATTGCCACCGACTTCAAAGAAGTGATCATTTATACCAACTGAATCCAGATGTAAAACATTACACCATATCTGGCATAAAGTTGTTTCCAACTGATCCCTTGGTGCCACATAGGCTTGTTCATTAC
>CBDUHU010000060.1:0-11213 GCA_965366725.1 uncultured Kangiellaceae bacterium | reverse complement strand
CTGGCAGGTGGCAATTTATGGGCAACCAACATGGCCAACTTAAAGTGGCGGATTTCTGTCTCTACAACATTAAGCAAAACCGACAGAGGGTTGCTATAACTTTCACTACGGCTCAATTGGGCTAGAATATCCATTATCAGTCTAACCTATTGAGGGGCCGCATTAACCGTTTTATTCATTTCTTCAAGTAACCCCTGCAAACCCTTCTGTTTGATGATCGGCTTATAACTGGTGCGATAAGAACTAACAATAGAAACACCTTCAACAATAAAGTCATAAATTTTCCAGTTTTGTTCTACTTTTATCAGTCGATAACGAACGGGAATCTTTTTACCTTCGGAGATAACTTTTGTATCAACAATTGCATACTTATTTTTTTTAATCTGCTCCTTACCATAAATAACTTCCTCGTTATTATAGTTTTTTAATAAATCAAAATAAGTATTAACCATAATGTTAGCAAATCGCGTCTTAAACGCCTGTTTTTGCTCTTCAGTAGCTTTTTTCCATGGCTTGGAAACCACTTTTTTAGAAACGGCATCAAAGTCTACATTCGCCTTAATTATTGAATCGACTTCTGCTTTCTGAACTTCATTGGTTTTATCACTACTACTAACAACCCCAATCAACTGATTGACCGTTATTTCAAGAGTTTCTGTGGGTGTCATTGCGATAGCTGACTGACTAATCAGGGCTGATATCATTAGTAATTTAAAAATAAGTTGTTTCATCTTCTTTTCCCATGCTTGGTGAACCACAATTATCGAACAGAGTTGCATTATTAGATGCAGATAAAGCCGACAAGTTACTGCTCAAATATATATTTACTGACTAATTCTTCGATACTGATTGCCGGTTCGGTTTCTATGATCTCATCGCCATCAACCAGTAACTCATCACTACCACCGGTGGATATTTTAATAAACTTGTCTCCAATTATCCCTGCGGTTCTAATTGAAGCGATGGCATCATCCTGAATTGCAACTCCCTGGTCTATTTGTAACCAAACTGCAGATTCCTGGGTTTCCTTATCCAGACTGATACTATTCACCTGACCAACGCGTACACCGGCTATTTCAATTACAGCGCCCTTTTTTAAGCCCGAACTATTTTCAAATTTTGCAAGCAGTTGGTAACCACTACTACCAAATCCCGAAACACCACTGATAACAACTGACAAATAAGTGACTGCGGCAATTCCTATTAACAAGAATAAACCAACAATAAATTCTGTAGATAACTTCTTCATAACCCGATGGTTCCTTAAATTAAAAATGAACTAGCAATATAATCGACAAATAGCATAGTGATAGCACTAGCGACTACTGCCTTAGTGGTAACCTTGCTCACAGCTTCTGCGCCGGAAACGCCCTTTTCAAGGTGGACAAAATACCCTTTGCCTAAGGCGAGCCAGATAATCACCAGCGCAAACAAAATTGACTTTATCAGACTCATCTGGACATCACTCCAGACAACTGCTTCAATCATACTTTGAAGGTAAGCAGCACCGCTGACCCCCTTAATTAACACCCCGACCATATATCCGCCCATAATACCGATAACATTAAATACAGCCGTTAATAGTGGAACTGAAATGAGTGCTGCCAGGAGTCGTGGCGCCATTACATAACGATATGGATTGATTGCCATACACTCTAATGCATCAAATTGCTGTTCATTGCGCATAATTGCTATTTCCGCGCAGCTGGCAGAGCCAACCCGGGCAATAATCATCAGCGCAGTCATAACTGGTCCTAACTCCTGTATCAGGCTGAGGGCAACTGCTGAGCCCATAAGGTCAACTGAACCAAAGCGCGCCAGAACGTCGTAAAATTGTAATGCCAGTACCATGCCGGTAAACAACCCTGAGAGTAAAATAATTGGCATAGAGCGCGCACCAATAAAACTGACTTGCTTAATCAATTCTTGAATGCCGAAAGGACGACCAAAAAGACTCTTGAATGTCGCCATTAAAAAAATTCCAAGACGGCCCATTTCTTGAATACTTGCAATTGACCCTGCACCGAGCTTCTCGATCATCTGGTACATACTATTTGGTTTCCTCGGTTAGTCGTTTAAGGTATTTTTGTGCGTCAATCTGTTCCTTTCGCGGAGTTCTATTGATTAAGTTAATCACTCTTTCATCCTGACAGTTTTTTATTTCATCAACACTACCTGTGATAACTATTTCACCGTCAAATAAGACGGTAATTCGATCAGCTATTTTAAATGCGCTTTCCAGTTCGTGGGTTACCACCACAATCGTCATATTCATCGCCGCGCGTAGATCAAGAATTAATTCGTCTAGCTCAACTGATGTGACAGGGTCAAGTCCGGCAGAGGGCTCATCAAAAAATAATAATTTAGGGTCCATAATAACTGCGCGAGCTAGCCCGGCTCGTTTGACCATTCCGCCAGAAAGTTCTGAAGGCATTAAGTTTTCGAATCCTGCCAGATTCATCATTTCCAGTTTAATTCGGGTCATGATACTGATGGTTTTTTCATCAAGGTTGGTATGTTGGCGTAAGGGCAATTTAATATTGTCACCGACACTCAATGAACTCAGTAGCGCGCCACCTTGGAAAGCGACTCCCATGGTTCGACGCAGTTCGGTCAGTTGCTTTTTATCAGCGTGACAAATATCGATATCTTTGATATGAATATGTCCGCTGGTGGGTTTTAGTAATCCCAGAATATGTTTGAGCAGGGTACTTTTACCAGAGCCGCTACTGCCCATTATGACCATGACTTCGCCGGGATTTATCGACAAGTTGACATTATTCAGTATTTGCCGATCACCATAATGGCTATTGACCCCTTCAACCTTGATCAAGGGAGTGACATTGTTATCCGACATAGTGATTAAATCTCCACGTCAGTGATCGATTCAATTAACGTAAACACCTGATTTAAGCGGGTGAGTTCAAGCACTTGTAAGGGGGCTCCCACTGCACCCGCAATAATCAGGCTCAAGTCTTTGCTATTCGCCAGATTTAATCCTTCGACCAGAGTCGCCATACCTGAACTATCAATGTATTTTAAAGACGAGAAATCAACAATTACAGAACGTTGTTTTTCAATAATATCGAGTAAGCACTTTCTTACGTCAGTTGAATTAGATAAATCGACTTCGCCGGTAAGGTGAAGTACTTTAAATTGCCCATGTTCAGAACAGTCAAAACTCATATCTATTGTTTCTCCAGTGGTAAATTCTTCTTAAGTTCTAATATATTGCCTTGGCATTCAGCGGAATCAACAAAACCAACCCAGTCCATAATCTGCTTCATCAGCATGACGCCCAGTCCACCGGGCTTCATCAAGTCTTTGGATTTTGTTTTTAGACAATCTGCGGGAACTTTATCGGCATAATCATGTAGGCGGAATATTGTCTGTTGACTATCGGTCAAAATTTGCAAAGTCACTTTACCATTTTGACAGTTTTTATAAGCATAGCGAATTATATTGGTATAAGCTTCGTCAATTGCAAGGACAATCGCATTAATATCCTGCTCATTGTAGCCAATAGTTAAACAGGCAGTCGCCACAGCTTTACGTACCTGACAAAGTTCATCAGGGCAGGCATTATACTCTTTGGTTAATATTTCGGTTACAGACATCGAATAACAAATCTCCGCTTGTATGATTTTACTTTATCAGGTTGTGCTCACAAGAACAAATAGCAGTATATTGCGAGATAGCCTGTTGATTATTAAAGGCCAATAGAGCCTTCAGTAACACTAAGATTGTGTATTTCCGGGAGGAATGATTATTGCCATAAAAAAGCCATATTGCGTCACAAATCAGCCACTTTTGCCGTCCATTCGTCCATTAATGTTGGTTAAAATGGTGTAACCACTTAATTGAAGTTAATGAGGAATCATGGAAAAGTTCAAAATTACCGGGGGAAGTGTGCTAAATGGGAGTATTCGAATCTCCGGCGCTAAAAACGCTGCCTTGCCCATATTGATGGCGACTTTGCTTGCTGATGGAGTGAGCCAAATCAGTAATGTACCAGAACTAAATGATGTTACTACAACGCTGGCTTTGCTAAGCCGAATAGGCTGTGACATAACGCTTGAACAGCCCCATCAGGTTGCTCTTGATTGTAGCCAGATTCATTCACAATGTGCTCCCTATGAACTGGTTAAAACAATGCGGGCTTCAATTCTGGTTTTAGGTCCCTTGTTAGCAAGGTTTGGTCAGGCAGAAGTTTCTTTGCCTGGAGGCTGTGCAATTGGTTCCCGGCCTGTCGACTTACATATTAAAGGGCTGACTGCAATGGGCGCTAGCATTGAAGTTGTTGATGGCTATGTTAAAGCAAAAGTAGTTGGTCGGCTAAAAGGTGCCAGAATACTAATGGATATGGTTAGCGTAGGAGCCACTGAAAACCTACTAATGGCAGCTTGCCTTGCTGAAGGCACAACAACTATTGATAATGCTGCACGAGAACCGGAAATTGTTGATTTGGCTCGTTGTCTGGCTTCAATGGGAGCAAAAATAAGTGGTGCAGGTACAGATCGCATAACCATTCATGGCGTTAAGCGACTATCGGGAGCCCGTCACAGGGTGTTACCAGATCGAATTGAGACCGGCACTTATCTGGTTGCCGGAGCAATCACCGGAGGGCGAGTTAAACTGGTTAACACTGATCCAACTATCCTTGAAGCTGTGTTGTTAAAGTTAACTGAAGCTGGTGCCAGGATTACCACCGGGCGAGATTGGATTTTATTAGATATGGAAGGGCGGAGAGCCAAAGCAGTCAACATCAAGACTATGCCATACCCCGGCTTTCCAACCGATATGCAAGCCCAATTTACTGCATTAAGTGCAGTATCAGAAGGCACTAGTGTGATTGTCGAGACTATTTTTGAGAATCGTTTTATGCATGTTAATGAAATGCAGAGAATGGGAGCAGATATGACCATTGAAGGTAATACTAATATTTGTCATGGCGTTAGCCGATTAAAGCAGGCACAGGTGATGGCTACTGACCTGAGAGCATCAGCCAGTCTGGTATTGGCAGGTCTGGTTGCCGAAGGAAATACTCTGGTCGATCGTATCTACCATATTGATCGCGGTTATGATTGTATTCAAGAAAAACTACATACTCTTGGCGCAAGTGTGGTAAGAGTTGCCACCTGATAACTTATTCAGTTAGAAAAATAGTTATTTGAGTCTACTTTCTTTTGCTGTTTTTGTTGGAATAAACAACCGCGAACTGATTATTCGCAGAGTAAAATTTTTGCCGCTTTTCTTATGCAAACTACTGCTTATTTAGTAGTATAGAGAGAATTTAAATATGACAGTCTGGGTTAATTTTCAGACCTGCTCAGCAGTATAAGCGTAAAAATCAGGAATTAACAGATGGATAATTCTCAACTAATTGAACTATTAAATACGATGGTCTCAGAGGATCAGAACCCGGATACACTTGATATTGACTGTTTACCATCAGTAGCAATCGCAACAAAAATTAATCATCAGGATCAACTGGTTGCTCAAGCCATTGAAAAAATTCTACCCGCGGTTGGATTGGCTGTTGATATGATTGTTAATGGATTTAAGCAGCAGGGTCGGCTTATTTATGTGGGAGCAGGAACCAGCGGCCGATTAGGCGTACTGGATGCGGTTGAATGTATTCCCACTTTCGGTATTGAAGAAGGCATGGTTATTGGATTGATTGCCGGTGGTGAACAAGCGATGTTTCGAGCGGTTGAAGGTGCCGAAGATAATCGAACAGCTGGAGTGGATGATCTTAAAGCGATCAAACTTAATCGGCAGGATGTAGTGGTTGGAATAGCTGCCAGTGGTCGCACTCCTTATGTGGTTGCCGCTCTGGAATATGCCAATCAGATAGGCGCAGCAACCATTGCATTGAGTTGTAATCCTGTGGCTGAAATTGGACGATTAAGCCAGATAGCTTTGCTACCGGTTGTTGGACCTGAGCCGCTGACAGGCTCTACTCGAATGAAATCAGGTAGTGCACAAAAAATGGTGCTTAATATATTAACTACTGCAAGCATGATTCGGTTGGGCAAAAGTTATCAAAATTTAATGGTTGATCTGAAAGCGACTAATCAAAAGCTGGTTGCGCGGGGGACCAGAATGATTATGCAAGTGACCGGTGTTGATCAATCACTTGCTGAAACAACATTAAAACAGGCAGATAATCAGGTTAAGTTAGCGATACTAATGCTGCTTAAACAAATAGATAGAGAGACTGCTAGTCAAAGGTTGATAGAAAGTGATGGCTTTTTGAGAAAGGCTTTGGTTGGCTGATTGGTAAACCAGTATTGTTTAAAAAGATTGTTAACAGACTATTGAGAATCTTAATTATTGGATATATAGTAGTCAATGTAAGTTAAGGAGCAAGATAAAAAATAAAATTTATAACACCTGAAAAATAATAAAAAAGGGATAGAGATTATGAATACGCATTTAGTATCAATCATTGTGCCTGTCTATAATGTTGAAAAATTCCTCGAGCAGTGTCTTCAGTCGCTCATTAATCAGAGTTACCAAAAACTCGATATCATTTTAATTAATGACGGTTCAACCGATCGATCACTTTCAATTTGTCAAAAATACGCAATGCAGGATGACCGAATTAAGCTATTTGATCAGGCGAATAAAGGCGCTTCAGTGGCTAGAAATATCGGTTTAGAAAATGCCAGAGGAGATTATATTCTTTATGTTGACTCTGATGATTTTATTGTTAGCGATACCGTCGAAATACTGCTTCAATCAATCTCCAGAGAAGATAGTGATATTTGTATTTTTGAAAAACTCTACTGGTATTATGACGAGAAAAACAAGAAGACTTTTGAGTTAACCAGAAATTATCAACACTTTTCTAAACCTGAAGTGCTGTTAGTGGATGATATCCATCTATTTTCACCATGTACCAAAATGTATAAAAAATCCTTACTTGAAGGTATTGATTTCCCAGAGCAGTTGTTACACGAAGATGTATTCCACTGGATTGCTGTACTAGCCAAACAACCAAAAATTAGTCTAGCTGTCGGTAGTAGTTATTACTATAGAAAAACCAACCAGCAATCGGTGACTAAGATTGGTAATAATATGATAACTAGAAAAAAACACCTTGCTCAATCTTTTCGTCTGGGGGTTGAGTTTGCTGAAGAAAATCAGGTTAATGATGATTTTAAACTTGCACTCTTGTATGCCTTTTGTTTATTTTTTCCATCGCCCAGTCCTCATTCACTTGAAGATGAAAAATACATTGTTGAGCAATTAACTGCTAATGTAGCTGCATACAAAAAACTACCACCATCCCGGGCTTCTCTTATCGAAGAGTATCGGCATACTTTCCGTTGGTTTTATCTGGATAATCGAAAATTAAGAGTTAATTTACTCCCAAAATTACGTAGAAGTATTCTTCAATTTTCTATTGAATTGGGTGGTTTTTTTGAGTTTACCTGTATTTTAGGGCGAGCAAAAGTATAGTTGTATTAAAACTTATTAAGTTGTTGGTAAAAATTTTAATAATAATTTTTTGATTTTTAGTTTTTCATTCATACCGTTTATCGAGTATCAGGTATTCGGCAAAAATACCTGAAGGCTAGTTGCGAGTTTATAAAAGTCAACCTATTCAAAAATAATAAAAAAACCGCAGAGCAATATTGTCGTAAGTTTTGCTAAACTTTGGATTTATTCAGATTCAAGCGAATACTTTAAAACCTGACCTGAAGTTCTCTGTTCTGCCAACATACCACCAACAATATATAACTATACATCAGCTTCCAATAAACCCCGATGATCCATAGTAGCAGTGCTTAATGGCTTAAGATTAATCCAACGCTTTGCTTTAATATGCCAGGCAAAAACTTCATCGCTAGGCTCGCTAGGGACACCATTATAGCCAATACCATTGTAGTTATAAGGGTTCTCACTACCCGCAGCAAAAATTATCAGTTCTTTTTTCTTAACTCCAACTGCCGCCATTCTATATTTAGCTTTTCCGGGATGAGCAGGCAGTAATTGCCAACTGATCTGGGTAAAGTCTTCATGATCAATGATCCCGAGGTAAGATGCTGGCGACATCTTATATTGACGCTTTCCGTCAACGATTGCGGCAACTTTTACACCATCAACAACTAGCATCTGATTACCGATAATCCCCGCAGCATGTCCAAATACAGGTTTTCCCGGAAATGGTGTTGCTTGATGCCATTGACCTGTTTGGGTATCAAGAACTTGAACATCGCTGATATTTCCAACATCATGCCAGCCTGAAATCAGGTAGATATATCGTTGTTGATAAACCAGTGCAACAGAGTCATCAACTGGCGTTGGCATTTTTGAGAATAACTGAAAAGATTTTTTTTGTGGATCAAAGCGATAAACATTGGGCATCGATTTTTCTGAATGATCAGCTGCTACCGTATAACCGCCAAACAGATATATCTGGTTATTAACTGTTGCCGCAATACTGGCTAATCGTCCTTGCTGATAAGGCACAGAGTCTATCAGGTAGCCTTTGTTGGAGGATAGGTTAAAACCCATGGCATGGTTGCTAACCGCTCGCCAGTCTTTATCTTTGGTAAGACCATTAAAAGAAAATAAATGCCATCCTTCGTTGGTTTTAGCCGCAGCCACTGCGTTATTACTAATAGCAACAGGAAGGTTAAAAGTTTCTTTATCAAGGCCTTCAGTTTTTGTTTTTGAATGGCTCGAATGACTTACAAAAATGGTTAATAATACTATCGTCTTTAGCAGATGCTTTATCAGCATTATTTCTCCTTGACAGGTATAGTCCTGCGCTATCACTTTGAAATTTTTGGCTTTAGTAAAACATGGATTTTAATGATTGTCTTGTGATTATTGCTGAGTAGTGATTAATTAGAAGATATATACCCATGCTACTTTCAAAATGCAGGATTCAGAGTTAAGCTTGGAAATTTGGACGATGCGCAGACCGAAGGGAATGGCTAGTCCTTTTCGAGGGCTGCAACGAAGTGCGAGTTTTCTAGCTTAGCTCCCGCAGGGCGCGGCAAGAAGCAACCATTTTTTTCGTTACGACAACTTGAATTAGAGTAACTAATCCTGGGTTATCGTGCCTCAAATCTGGCTGCTTCTTGACACGCTGAAACCTGCATTTTGAAGTAGTACGGGCATTGAAGTGAAAGTTGCTTGCCACTGCAAGTCCGATTCCCATAGAATTCATCTTATGAAGCAGATTCCCCGTAATATTCGCAAGCTGATCCAATTGTTATCAAAGCGGATTGAGCAAACGCGATTGATCACCGATAAATATTTGTGCCACGCACTGGGTACAGATGCCAGTGTTTATCAATTGACACCCCGGCTGATTGTGAAAATCAGTTCACTCGATGAGTTAATTTTTCTGGTCAAAAACTGTGCCAAACTCCAGGTTCCTTACACTTTTCGTGCCGCAGGAACCAGTTTATCAGGTCAGGCTATTTCTGACTCAGTACTGGTAATGTTGACTGATGATTGGCGAAAGCACCAGATACTAGAACAAGGCCGGTTAATTCAACTTCAACCGGGAATTATCGGGGCAGACGCTAATCGTTATCTGTCTCCTTATCAGCGTAAAATAGGCCCAGATCCGGCATCAATAGATAGTTGTAAAATTGGTGGGATTGCTGCCAACAACGCTTCTGGTATGTGTTGTGGTACGACTCATAACGCTTATCAAACATTGCATAGTATGAAACTGGTTTTAGCTGATGGTGCATTTCTGGATACTGGCGATAGTGAAAATGTTGCAGCTTTTCGCAAATCTCATCAGCAATTACTTGATCAATTGCATAGTCTGGCAAGAGAGTGTCAACAGTCTGACCAGTTAAAAGCATTGATTTCAAAAAAGTATCGCTTAAAAAATACCACTGGTTACGGACTCAATGCTTTAATTGATTTTACCGATCCAGTCGATATTTTACAGCATTTGATGATCGGTTCAGAAGGAACACTAGGCTTTATTGCTGAAGTCACTCTTAAAACGGTGTTACATAATCCCCACAAGGCTACGGCGTTGTTAGTTTATGCTGATATCGACACTGCCTGTCAGGTGACAAACAGCTTGGCTAGAACTTCGGTTTCCGCGGTTGAATTGATGGATGGCAAAGCCTTATTGTCAATTGCTGACAAAGCAGGAAGTCCTGACTTTATCGGTCAGCTTGATGAAAGTAATGCTGCGCTACTAATTGAATGCGAAGCAACGACAGAAAAAGCATTGCTAGCTGAGTGTGATTCAATTTCAAAAGCCATTGGAGACTTTAAAACCATTGAATCTGTTCAGTTTACCCAGGCCCCAGAGATTAGCGATAATTTGTGGAAAGTTCGCAAAGGCCTTTTTCCAGCAGTTGGGGCGCGGCGAAAAAAAGGCACCAGTGTGATCATTGAAGATGTTGCATTTCCTTTACAGCATCTGGCTAGTGCCACTGGCGAATTACAACAACTTTTACAACAACATGGTTATCATGAAGCGGTTATTTTTGGTCATGCTCTTGAAGGTAACTTACATTTTGTTTTCACTCAGGACTTTAGCCAGCCAGAAGAAGTTCAACGCTATCAGGTATTTATGCAGCAATTATCAAACCTTGTAGCAATCAAATATCAGGGATCGTTAAAAGCGGAACATGGAACTGGTAGAAATATGGCCCCATTTGTCAAATTAGAGTGGGGAGAATCAGCCTATGAATTAATGTGTCAGATTAAACAACTTTTTGATCCTGAGAGCCTCTTAAATCCTGGAGTGCTAATCAACTCTGCTGATAACGCCCATGTTACTCACTTGAAAACGCTTAATCCGGCCAGTGATATGATCGACCACTGTGTTGAATGTGGTTTTTGTGAGTCTGTTTGTCCTTCACGCAACTTAAGCCTTACTCCTCGGCAGAGAATTGTGATGTATCGACAATTAAAAGAATTTGAATCTAATGGTGACAAGCAGGCAGTTGCCGAATTAACCAGACTATTTGAATACCAGGGAATTGAAACCTGTGCTGCGACGGGTCTATGTGGTGATACCTGTCCGGTTGGCATCAATACTGGAGAATTGGTGAAGCAATGGCGTGCCACTCATCAAAAAAATTCGACGATAGCCAATTGGACTGCCGGATGGACAGCCAATCATTTTTCGACCACTAGTTCTTTATTAAAAACAACTTTCAAAGCAAATCGAATTATTCAATCATTTGTTCCTGATAAAGTCGTAGATTTACTGG
>CBDUHU010000059.1:0-11248 GCA_965366725.1 uncultured Kangiellaceae bacterium | reverse complement strand
AACGTTGTTTTGTTCATGCTTATATTGATACTCACATCTACCTTAAACTTTATAAGCAATCTAAAAGCGAAGACTTATTTTACTACCTTGAAAATAAGCAAATAATTGAGGGCTAATTGCAGTTTGAACTGACTGATAATAACTAGCCAGAAGAGTAATCTAACTGGTTTCTAATATGAATCAGGCTTTTAGTTATTTGAACTGATTAGCTGGTGATTTTGCGAGCTGCCTGCAACTTAAAAATTTATCTCGATTGAGAGAAATGATGGCTATCTGGTTCAGGTTGCTTTACGTAGAGTTATATTAATTCTCTGGTTAGATTGAGGAAATTGATGATCTGGGGTAATCGTCCTAACTCCATGATAAATCAGACGACTCCTGCCACCCCAGACCATAACATCTCCATCATATAGGCGGATATTGGTTGCTTTACCGTCTCGATGCTCTCCAAATATCTGGAATACTGCTGGCAAACCTGCAGAGATTGAGACAATGGGCCATCTAAAATCTCTTTCATTTTTGTCTTGATGGGCATTAAGCCGAGAGCCTATTTTGTATTGATTGATAAGGCAGGCATCGGGTTTAAATCCCTTGAATCCAGCCAGATAAGCTGCTTTATTCGCTACTGTTGAAAAAACTGCAGGCAGGCTTGGCCATCGAGTATTTGTTAATGGATCTGTTTTTGAATAGCGGTAGCCATTGATATCGGAAGTCCAACCTAATTGACCACAATTGCTAAAGGGAATATTGGTCTGATGTCCATTAGGAGTCATCATCTTACGGAAGGGTGAAACGGTGGTAACTTTTTCCACCGCTTGAATTAGTTGCCGAGTTTCAGCAAAGTGAGCTAACAGATATACATCAGGATAGACTTCTTCTATTTCAGGGCGAGTATTTGAAAATAGGTCACTCATTCAGTTGCCTTAACATTATTTTTTTACAAAAAGTTTTACTAAATATAAGTCTGCGTCTATTATTATTGTACAAGGATGCTGTCTCAAAGTGGTGACTGAAAGGAAAGTTAACAGGATAAAATCAATGTCTATTATCAAAATTCTCTCAATGAGATTATTTTGAATATTCAATATACTGTTGGTACTTCCTATTTGCTTATAATATGTCTTGCTTATAAAATACTTATTTCTGAATCAGTTAGTCTACTGAACAGTGAGTTTTGTACGTAAGGTTTAAAAAAACGATAAAAAACAATAGGTTATTTTATTTTTCTTAATTGAGAGTAAGCCGATTCAATTAACCACACTAACCCTTATGACAAACTTGGATAAGTGTATCTCTTATTGATAATATCTCGCAATCAGTACTTGTATTAGCATATTTATATGCTATTATCTGCTCAGCTTATCCTCTTAATCAGTAATGTCGATGATAAGTTAAACACATTATTTTTTGTAGTTGTGCGCTTAATTTTTCTAACACCATAGAATTTACTTTCAAGCGTATATGGTTGATGAAGATGCACATTAATGGATTAGAGAGACAAATAATAAAAGGGGTCTTTAATGTATGAGAATGGAAATGATGTACATCCACCAAAAGGAGAAACATTACACTCCTGGAAAAGCATCGCAAAATATTTGAATCGTTGTGTAAGGACTGCGCGGCGGTGGGAAGAAAATGAAAACCTACCTGTCAGAAGACATAAACACCTAAAGAATAATACTGTTTTTGCTTATACCCATGAGTTGGATTTATGGTTAAAAGGGCGAGAACAACCTTCTCCAACTTTACCTAATAATGAAAATTTTATGCGACGACGCAAGACTGATTTCTCTCCAGCTCAAGGCCCTGCACAAACACAGGTACAGGCAAGAGAGGGAACGCCATTCTGGCAGGGAGTTGTCAGCTGGTTTCAGTAATTTAGTTTGTAACGCGGTTTTTCAGTTACATTATGATAACAATTTTTGGTATTCCCCCTGAGCCTGAAATTATACTTATAATGTCTATTTGCGACTGAAGAAAAGATCATCTATCTCTGATATCTGAGGGGCCGTGCTTTGCAGGAGCGACTCTAGTTCCGTTTGTTCAAGAATAGTATTAAGAATCAAACTATTTTGATGGTTAATCAGTTCATCCAGTTTTTGGGGTAATGGATTTTTGTCTGCATAATGTTTGAGTTGATGAAAAAAGTGCTCGCGACTCAATCCTACATGTAGTACACAGGCAAGGTATAAGTCTTTACTCCACATTGCCTGGCTAACCTCACTGAGTTCATCATTAAACAAACAGATCAAGCTTTCTTTTCCATCGACAACCAGGTTAAGCTGCTCTGTTTTCCATAGCTTCATTACTTTATCTGCACGAAAGGTTTTAACCAGATTAGCGCCTTCAATGGTGGCATTGTCGTAGCATTGTACTGAAACCTGAACTCCTCGCTTGATTGCTAATTCAATATTTTCTCTTAGCATTTCCATTATTTTGGGAAATAGATCGATGATGATGGATTGTTGCGCAGAATCTATTGCATTTTTTGCATGTTGAATAGCCAGGCGAGCATTATCAATCTGATAGATGCCTTTCTCTGTAGTGTCGTACTGATCTTGAGTTAGTAGTTCAGAAGCACGAGCGCGTCTTTCTTGAAAAGCGATATCAAGAGATTCAAGAAAAAGCTCTGGTTTGACCGCGTAGCATAGCTCTTTACTGGACTGCTGAATAATTATTCCACCCAGGCTGGCAAGCACTTTGACTGACTTGTAAACATTAGCTGTGGCTTTATTGAGTAATTTTGCAAGACGGTACGCTGTTACACCATCATTTCGTAGAAGTGCACAGTAAACTTCTGCCTCTAATGCATTAACACCAAGGCCTTTGAGAGTATCGATTAACTGCTGTGAAGCCATTAGCCCCCCTAATCCTGTTTGCTTTACTGAATTCATTACTGATATCTTACAGATCAGTTGAATCAACTAAGTATGCCATTAAATTAAACCTTGATGGAATGCCAAATAGTACCAGTTTATTGCTTCAAACATTTCCCAATTTACTTGGTCTATATCAATATAAGCACATATTTCCACATCAACCTGACAGATCAACTATTAGCTGGCGAACCCTACGCTATTTTACTGAGTAGGTCAGTTACATATCTCTCTATAGAGATTATTCGATTGAGAACTGATTAATTTCTATCCGACTTCCTTAATAGCATTTGAGACGTCGGCGATTCAGAAGTGTTACTGGTGCTAAGGAGTTACATTGAATGCAACTATGTTAATTATAGATTGATGTTGATGAATACTTCTTTTAAAGTTGATAAAAAATGACTAATTTTGTTATTTTTATATTATTAGTTCACCAAATAAGAATAGTGGTTATGAATCAATTTGAAGATATGCAGGCATTTGTCAGAGTAGTGGAAGCTGGTAGTATCACCAAAGCGGCTGAACAAATGAATACTGTAAAGTCAGCAATCAGTCGGCGTTTGTCTGTACTAGAGAAACGTTTAGGTGTCAGTCTGCTGACCCGTACAACACGTAGCCAAACTTTAACAGAGTCTGGAAGTGCTTACTATCAACAATGTCTTCGAATTATAGATGATGTAGCAGAAGTTGAATCTGGAATAAGAAATCAACATTGTGCACTGGCGGGTCGTATTAAAGTGGCAGCACCACTATCATTTGGGTTAACTCATTTAGCCCCGGCGTTGACCCAATTTAATAATATTCATTCTCAAGTTCACTTTGATGTAGACTTCAATGATCGAAGAGTTGATTTGATTGAAGAAGGGTTTGATCTGGCAATTAGAATTTCTAAATTAGCTGACTCCAGTTTGATTGCACGCAAATTGACTAACATCAGCGGTATATTGTCGGCGAGTCCTGATTATTTAGAGAAACATGGCGTTCCGCAAAAAATTGAAGATCTCAATCATGGGCACGTCAAACTAGGCTACAGCCTGGGCGGAGAGCAGTGGTTATTTAGAAGTGATAGCGGTAAAGAAATTTCAGTGAAAGTACCAGCGGTAACTACCGCAAACAACGGTGATTATCTTTGCCAGCAGGCAATTGCAGGTAAAGGTTTACTGTTGACACCAGATTTTATTTGTTACGAAGCAATTAAAAAAGGCCAGCTGCTCCCTTTATTACAAGACTATATTGTTCAGGACAGAATGAATGCCTATGCAATCTATCCGCAAACCAGACATCTATCACAAAGAGTCCGCCGGTTAGTCGATTTTCTGGTGGATTATTTCGCTAGTCAGTCAGGTTGGGCGGTTGATTGATTTCTATCTTACTCAAACAACTATCAATATTGTGAGAGGGAAAAAATCAATCTATTTATTTATCGCTTGAACTTACGGTTGATAAAGTTAAACAACGGTAGCTGGAAAAGCAGTGAGTATAGAACCACGCCAAAAACCATCGCTTGAATAGTCCACCAATAGGGTAGCTCTTCGGGAAGCGATAAAACTAGTGCTATTGCTAGAGCTCCACTATAGTTCCCAGCTATAATACCATTTAACATCAATTTGGGAGACACCCGCTGGTAATAGGGTTTAAATAATAAGTAACCGCTGTATCCAGCAACAATACGACCGATAATCAAAGCAAATACAACAATCAACATGGCCAGCCAACGTTCGCTAAACATATCCAGAGTGAAAGTCATTCCAAGTAAGAAAAATAACCAGGCATCTGCATAATAGCCAATGTTATTCCAGCTACGCTTTAACGGACGGAAAAAAACGTCTTTAGATAGTTTGACTCTAAATATAAGTCCTGCGGAAAGCACTGCTACCACACCTGATGCACCAATTAACGCTTCAGCGGCAAAATAGCTGGCATAAGCTAAAGTAACCGATAAGAGTAAATGTGAAGTATTGGTGTAGCACCAGCGTTTGAGTTTTACGATTAAATAGCCGCAAAGCAGGCCAACAAATAGACCACCAAGCACCAGTTTAGCCAACGCGATAATCACTTCTCCACCCAATTGAGTGGAT
The DNA here is from genome assembly GCA_965366725.1 of uncultured Kangiellaceae bacterium. Lineage (GTDB taxonomy): Bacteria > Pseudomonadota > Gammaproteobacteria > Enterobacterales > Kangiellaceae > Aliikangiella. Next base: position 6,291 of record CBDUHU010000059.1, on the reverse strand, counting down.
TGCAGTTGTCCCTGGGCAATCATCAATGCAAAACTGAACAAAATAGCCGCGAGCGCGTCATTGATTAGCGTTTCAACTTCAATCTGACTTCTTACAGGGTGACTGATATTGGTGGAAGATTCGTTTAGTCGTGAGCAGGCTGGTTCAACAGCTGCAATTATTGCGACTAACAAAACTGCTGCTATAGGCGGAAAGTAATTCGGGTGAGCCATAAACAAATAGATAATGCTACTGCTAACAGGCACAAAGCAAAACAGAAGGTATAGGGCTAACCCGCTTGACTTAGTGAGTTCTCTTTTTTCAGGTTTTACTAATGAGAGTGTCATTTCAAAGAGAATAACAGGTAGTAACCCCTGGAAAATAATTGCTGAAAAATTGTCTGCTCTAATATGTGTATCAATGCCGTTTGATGTGAGCAGTTCAGATATCAGGAAGCCAGTTAGTAAGTAGCATAAAGGTTTATTAATACCACTTTTCTCTGCTACCAGTTCGGCGAAGAGCATACTTGCCGACAGAATCAAAAGCGCTGTTAGTAGCGGATATGTAAGCATTTTAGGTCGCTCTGCTTTATAGCTCTATAACCTCTCAGAAATTGAACTCTTATGGTCAGTTTCTAATTTAGGCCATTTCAGCTTAATAAATTGTGGCATCAAAATTTGATTATAACGAAATATTTGCAGCGCCTATAGTGGTATTACTCTGTTTTACCGATTAACTTATCGTTGACTTGACCCCATCATTTCTGATGCTTCCATAACAATCATCAGTGCATTCTCATCAATATTAATCACCAGTTTTCGTAATTGTGGGATCCTTCTGGCATTAACTACCACAAACAGAATTGTCTTATCCTCTTTACCGGCAAGGTTGTGTCCCTTTAATATGGTCCCATCTCTGCCAAATTCCCTATTAATTGCCAGGCCTACCTCTGAAGTATTGCTAGATACAATGTGAACAATTTTTTCCGACACAGCGCCCGTCAGTACTTTATCAATCACCTGTGTGGTTGCATAAATACTCAACATACTCCATAACGCTCGTTCGATATCTGCAAAAATAAATCCTATCGCCACGATAATCATAATGTCCAACACCAGGATAACTTGTCCGGGTTTTATATGAGAGTAGCTGGATACAATTTTGGCAATAATAGTCGTTCCGCCGGCTGAGGCATGTCCTTTTAGAACAAAACCCACACCTGCTCCAATACAGGTTCCACCATATAGGGTTGCGAGCAAGAGGCTATCGATTGCGGGAAAATTAAATTGGCCGGGCAAAGTATCGACCAGGACAGCGGTAATGACAATTGAGTATATACTGCGTAATGCAAAGCTAAAACTTATGAACTTGATTCCGGCAGCAAGGAGCGGAATATTTATTAATAACATGGCCTTGCCAGTAGATATATCTGTCAAAAAATAAACCAGCATTGCCATTCCGGGAGTTCCTCCCGTTGCAATCTGAGCTGGAAGCAGGAAAATAGTCACGCCACACGCCAGTATAGTTGAACCGAGAGTGATCAGTAAAATGTTGTAAGTTTCAGGAATTATTGATGATAATTTGCTCATAAAGTACTCAGTATTTCAGTCGATGTTTTATTTTATTACAATCGCTGGTTCCAACATTCAGCATCCTTGCCTGACTTAATGGAACGGCTGCTAGGATAGCAAGCAATTAAAATCAGTGGGTGACATTAGTCAATATAATGATTTGATATCAGGGAAATACTCAAAACTAGATACCCAGAGAATCGAGCAGACTGTCAACTTCCTGTTGATTGGCTGTAGATAGTTGACCTGGTTTGAGGTTTTGTTGGGCCTGCGTTTCACCTTCAAACAGTTCATTGAGTGAAATAATTGCCATTAGAAATTTCTGATCGGTAATCTGATCTTCTGAGTAAATATTCATACATGCGACTAGCTCTTTTTTCAGGATTGCGCTAATACAGGATTGTTGCACTGGATTCAGGTTGTCAACATTGTCGATGACCCTTGCTTCGAGAGTTTCAATGATCTGCATTTGTCGTTCTTTCATTAACTGGTAAGTATCATTGATTGCCTGTAGCTCTCCACGGCAGGTGTTAACGACTTTTTTGATTTGTTCTGTTCGAGATTCAAGATCGGCGGTACGCTCAAGCACTTTGTGCTCAAGCGATTGATTCAGGTTTCTTATTTCCTGCTCATTTCTTTTTCTTTCTGTAATATCATTAATTATGAGGGTAAATACGATTCGGCTATCATGTAGTATCTTACTCGTTTTTAACTCTAACCAGCGAGATTTATCATTGATTTTTATTTTAGTATCGTAAGCTTCACCTGAATCCATTTTTGCGGCCAACACTTCCAGATAACGACAGTCTGAGCATTTGACTTCATCAATATCAAAGCTTTCTAAGCCTCCGCGAGGCTGAATTGGTGGGATATCAATCATTTCAAGAGAATGGATATCAGGAATAAGAGATGTTAACAAGCACCCTTCGATTTCTCCTTCCTGTCTTGCAAAAACACTACGCACGGCGGGGTTGGCTGAGGTAATTGTGCCCTTATCATCGAGTGAGAGAAATGCGAAATCGGCTGCTGTGGTTATGATATCAAAGACTTCTTCTTTATTCATAGAATTACTTCAACCTGATAGTAAGTGGGCTCCCAACTAAACATAGCAAGCAGTCGGCGATTACGCCAATCTGGTTTCTGCTCTGTAGCTGCAACACGCCTGAATAAAGATAAAACCTCATTGATTACTATTTTTGCTGTTAAAGTCTTTTTTTTACTATAAAATCCTCCCCCCTTTTTTTACACCGCATTTGTTGGCATTAGCTCAGAGAGACATCATGTTTGCAGGATTCGACTTTGGAACATCAAACTCAGCGTTAGGAATATATCAGGATAATAAGGTTAAACTGATGCCGCTTTACAATGATGAAACTTTTTTACCTTCGACGCTTTACACCTTTGAACGTAGTTTTATCTGTGATTACCTGATGCGGAATCTTTCTGGTAGCGCAAAGCAAGTGATTAAGGAAGAAAGACTAGCGCAGCTTCAACGAGCCGCTGGTATTCGTCGTTATGAAAGTCTGACAACTGATCAGACCATGACATTCTTTGGGAAGCAGGCAATTGATAATTACATTGCTACCCCTGAAGAAGGGGTCTTTATCAAATCTCCAAAGTCGTTTTTAGGGGCGACCGGACTTTCGAGTACACAACTTAATTTCTTTGAAGATCTGGTATCAGCCATGATGCTCAATATTAAGTTAATTGCTGAAAGCAAAGTTCACCAACAGATAGATCGCGTTGTAATTGGCAGACCTGTCAACTTTCAAGGGGTTGATAGCAATAAAAGTAATATTCAGGCGATTGATATTATGACGCGTGCCGCAAAGCGTTGTGGTTATAAGGCGGTTGAGTTTCTCTATGAGCCGTTAGCTGCAGGTGTTGACTTTGAAACTGGATTAAAAGTAGATAAGGTTGTGCTTGTGGTTGATATTGGTGGCGGAACGACTGACTGTTCAGTGGTCAAAATGGGGCCTTCTTATATTAATAAAGAAGACAGAACTAAAGATTTCCTGGCACATACCGGGCAGCGCATAGGTGGTAATGACCTTGATATATTTCATGCATACAAATCTTTAATGCCGCTTTTTGGCTTGGGTAGCCAACAAAAGCAGGGAATTGAGTTTCCCCATGCACCATTCTGGAGCGCTGTTTCTGTTAATAACGTTGCTGAACAGGCAAATTTTACCAGCGCAGAGTACCTCCGAAAACTGAAATATCTGAAACGTGATGCGCGGCAACCAGAACTCATTGAACGATTAATATTTTTGCGTAATTTCAAACTTAATCATCGCTTGATCCGAACTGCGGAACTTTCAAAAATAGCCTTAAGCGATTGTCAAGAGTCTACTTTAACACTTGACTACATTGAAGCTGAGTTGAAACAGCAAGTTGATCGAGTCATTTTTGAAGAGGCGGTTGAAAGGCCATTGATGCAGATCCAGAAATTAATTCAAGAAGTCGTTAAGCTCGCTCAAGTAAAGCCTGAATTGGTTTATATTACTGGCGGAACAGCTAAGTCACCAACCATAAGAAAACTCATTCGAGAAGTAATTCCGAACGTCGATATTCTTGATGGTGATTATTATGGTAGTGTGGCTAATGGGTTAACAAAATGGGCGAGGAAAATATGGGGCGTTTAATTAACCGAATCTGCGAATGAAAGGTGTGCTATCACTTGATGTTAATGAAAAAACAATCTGGTTTGTCAGTCAAGAATGAAGCACATCATAAACTATCGATATCGTTGTCTGGATCAAAAGTCAATTTGCAAAGGTATCTTCAAGCCTATAATATTAAGAGAACAAATTAGCAAACGATTATAAAAATTTCTAAAGAAAACTAGAACACCGAATATTGAGTTTTTGTTTGATATCACTCGAAATACCATTCCTTGGTTAAAGAGACTATTGTCATGAAAGTAGCAATTTATCTATTCGTTATTATTTTGAGTTTGTCAGTTACTCAAACGAACGCGGTTGATAATAAGGTAAAAAGGCATTCACTTACGCGCCTTTCTATTATGGAAAAAAATGGGGTGCAAGCTTATCAGAGAGGACAATACCAGAAAGCCTTTGAAAAAGTCCAAATGACGGCTCGAATGGGCTTTAAAGAATCACAGTACGTTTTAGCCTTTATGTTTCTCAAAGGACAGTACGTTGAGCAATCTCTGATATTAGGCATGGCGTGGTTGGGGGTTGCCAAAGAGTCAAAAATTGACTCCTGGCATCAGCTTTTTGAACAAATTTATGCCAAAGCGACTTCATCACAAAAGCGGCAAATAGATTTACACGTTAAAGAGTATATTGATAAGTTCGGGGTAAAAACTCAAAACATAAGATGCGTCAAACGTGCGCCTGTAGGTATGAAAAGAGTACGTTCATTTTGTGAAGTTCTTCCCGGAAAAACATCACCATTGTATGATCTTGAACTGGACTATCAAGAGAAATTTTAATCAGTTTTTTAGAATGCCATCTAATATCTGATGAGTAACTGGCGTATTTAGTCCTAGCTTTTCCCGCTGACTTAATTCGAAAGCGATTGTTTGAACCATGTTTCTTGCATCAAGAATGCGATAGGGATTTTTAACATAATAAAGCAATCGCCAGGTTACGGCATGATCGCCATTTTCAACAACTACAATTTTAGGTTTTGCATCCTGATTGAAGGCTGCTTCCTTATCTTTTGCCTGTAACAGTACATTTTCAAGGAAAGTCTGTACCGATTCAGGAGATTGGTCATAACCAATTTTGAAATCAAGAAAATCGCGAAATCCATTATTGCCACAATTGGATATTGTTTCTACTGTCGCGTTCCTTAATTTTGAATTGGGGATCGTAATTTCATGTTTCTGTACTAAATCTCTAATGATCGTTTGTGACAGGGTGATCTGAGTAACGACACCTGTGATATTAAATTCATTGACACGAACAACCGAGCCGGCTTCAACCGAGTGGTTATAGTGCATAATTAACCCACTAATCATATCTCCGAGAAAATAGTCTTTAGAGGCAAAAAGAATGATCAGTATTCCACCGACAACTGAAGTCGCCTGTAACCAGTTATTAAGTTCCCAAATGTTAATAACGACAAGAAAAGTAATTGAACTGACTAATATTAGACCAATTAATCCTATGATCTCACTTGCGTAGGATTCACCACGGCATTTAACACCATCAATTTCTTTTTCTTTCCCAAAACGTTCGATTATCCAGCCCTGAAGGTAGTGCATGGTTATATAGGCGATAAGAATACTTAATCCAGTTTGAGAAATATTTTGTAGATGGGAAACTTCAATATTTAAGGCAATTTCGATTGCGCCAGCCAGTGCATAAATAATGAACAGTACCAGGTTAATAGCTCTTAACCCCATCATACGATTGCTGGTGGTTGAATGAATATTTCCTGCTTTCGATATTCTTATGATGATACCGGCAAAAAGAAATATCAGCAGATTGAGACTAATGACTATGTAGTCAAGCAGTTGAAAAGGTAATTTGTCGAGTTGATATTGTATCCATTCAAATGACATAAATAGTCCATCCTCGGTGCTTTCATTATTGATTAAAAGTTGAATTTTGAATATTTGTCAAAAATATATTCATTCTAAATGTGTCAGATTATTACTTTTAGTAATAGAGTATATGACAAGATCGTAAGCTTGTCATAAAAGTCCTGCTTGTATGGAGAGGATAAATAGAGAAGTAATCTGGTTCGCTGCGTTTGCGCAACAGCGAAC
>CBDUHU010000058.1:0-11469 GCA_965366725.1 uncultured Kangiellaceae bacterium | reverse complement strand
CTCTAGCCCACCAAGCTAACCAATCGCAATTAACTAACAAAAGATCTTATTAATGAAACCAACAATCAACTTATCACTGCTAAAAAGTACTGTTTTAGCCGCAACAGCATACCTGTTGTCTGGATTAATGGCCTCTAATGCAATTGCCACAGTTGTTCAATTTGAAACTGCTTTCGGTAACTTTGAAGTCAACCTCTACGACCAGAGAACCCCCAAAACAGTCGCTAATTTTCTTGAATATGTCAATCAGGGAAGCTACAACAATGTCATCATCCATCGCTCAGTCAGCAACTTTGTTATACAAGGTGGAGGATTTACCTATGGTAATGGTGTACTAAATAGAGTCGATACACTTAGTTCAGTCGAAAATGAACCTGTATTTTCCAGTGTGAAAGGCTCAATTGCTATGGCCAAAATTGGCGGTGATCCCGATAGTGCTACTAGTCAGTGGTTTTTTAATCTAACTGACAATAGTCAGGTCCTCGATAATCAAAATGGCGGCTTCACAGTCTTTGGTGAGATTACCGGTGATGGAATGGCTATCATTGAGCAAATTGCCGCTTTACCTGTCTATACCCTTCATCAAAACCTGCCGGGTGTACCATTGCAAAACTATGATATTCAAAGCAACAACTTACCCGATGATAGCAACTATGTCATAATCAGCAGTATTAATATCGTTGATCCTGCCACCGATAGTGCGGCTAATTTGACGCCACCACTTAATATAGGTCCACCGACAGTTGAACCACCCGCTTCCAGTGGTGGTGGTGGTAGTTTAGCCCCGTTTATTCTAGCTATGGCGGCGCTCTCCCTGTTTATCAGAAAGAAATATTCCATTAACGGAAAGTAATAATAGCAGCTGATAATTAACCACATTCATTAACTCTGTTTTTGCCTGGCAGGGTTAATGAAAAGCAGATATTACTGAAAGCGGCGTTGCCAAAATGGTTGGGATTGAAATCGCGTTTCAGATTTATAGATATCGTAGCGTAATTTCGCATATTGATTAAAATCGTGAAAGACACTATTCTGGTAGTCCTGCATAGCTGATGATGAGTTTTCAAGAATTAATTGAGATAAAGCTTTTCCCGCTGACAACCCATTCTGTAGTGCTTTGGTTATTCCGGCTGAAGATACTGAATCATAGCTACTCGCAGCATCACCAATAGCAACCCAGTTTTTCCCCGTCACCTGAGATAAAATTGAGGATGGAGCCACTCTTTTATGAATTGTCATCGTATCGGTCAGAATATTCTTCGGGATATGTTGACTTAGCAATTGAGTTTTACAAAATGCCTCAATCCAGACTGATTGTCGCAAGTAATTGGCTTCTTTTATTCTGCTGATATCACTACAAAAAGAAATTATCATGGTTTTATTTGGCAAGCTGGCTGCATACCACCAACCGTCCTCAACCGCTTCCACTAATGTTGTTTTGGTGAAACCTGCGGGTGTTTCCACAATTACACATAGCGAAATAACTTCATCCAGTAGGTTTCTGGCAACCGAGAGACGTCTCGCGAATACAGCCGATTTTCCGCTCGCATCAACAACATAATCCGCATCAAAATTGAATGCCTGTTTATTCTTTTTATTAAACTTTAATTGAAATTTATCTTCTTTAGCTTCCAGTTGTGACAAACTGGAATCAGGGTAATAAGTGATATTTTTAGCAACAACAACATCAAGAATTTGACGATTAAACTCAGCTCTGTCCAAGTGATATCCCTTACCTATCGGGGTATACAAAAAGTCATTATAACCAGCCTTGTCGCTTCCCCATAAAGACATACTACCAGGGCATTCATGGTGTTTTGAATTATTAATTAAATGCTGAATTTCCAACTGATATAACAGCGGTGTTGCCGCAGGTGGAATAGTTTCGCCAATAGCTGCACTTTGCTTTTTACCCGCGTCAAAAACATTGATACTAACTTGATCCTCCGCCCCGTCACTCAATGACAGGGCGTTATGTAAAGATAAAGCTACCGCACAACCAGCTGGCCCACCACCGATTATTGCAACGGACTTAGGTTGTGCATTTTTCAGGTAATTAGCTTTCATCTGGTTGACCAGGCCCACAATCGGTAGGTGGTTTATAACCTGGAATAGCATTGGTTGGCCAAACTCCCACATTATCGCCTTTTTCGGTATAAAGACTTGCAACTTCCAGGAATTTATCCGAGCCATAATTATCACCTTGTTGAGCAGGGATTTGCGTTCCCTGAATAACAAACCCGACTTTATGCCAGTTCTCAACAAAATCAAAATAACATTGATAACGACCTGTTTGTTGAGGATAATCGCTGTGAGTACCGTGACCTTCATCACCACGAACACTAAAGACTTGCCCGCCGAGGTTCCATTGACCGGTACCGCTATCATAAGTACAGTCCTCTGCCGCAAAAACACTAACCGGGCGTTGCGCTGGCCACGACCAATAGAGTGTATTATTATTTTTTGGATTAGGATCAGGTTCGTGAGTGGCGCAACTGTTATAGTCAGTATGCCACGGCAATGCCATAAACTTACATAAATCTCCAGGTTCGACCATCGCATTCCTCAGAGGAACATAACCAACCCCTAAAAATGGTGTACACTTGGTCGCTTTTAAATAATTAAGTGGTTGTTCGTTCACTCGAAAAGGTCCGTTTTCACCTTGCCATTTTTGCCGATACAGATTGACATCACGTACAATAAAAGTTAAATCAATTCCTGGAGAATAACGTCCTCCAAGACAGTTTTCCATAACCACTTTATCAAGCCTTTCACCACCACCTAAAGCCGGCGCATTTGCTATTGATTTACCGTCATACCATTGACTCAGCAAAAAATACTGGGTTGTCGTTAACGCAAGAAAGCTCTTAGCAGGGCTACCCGCATCACCTAATGCTAATGGCATCATAACGCCTTCATCACTTTCATCACTGTTATTGGGATCACGAATAAGAGACATAAAGTTAGGAATTTTAACTGTTGGATCATCAGTAGGTTTAATACTTGCCATTAAGTTATGACCATTAACACCACCAGATGGTAAATTAGTATTCCACCGTTGTAGAAATGCACCATGAAAGATACTTAAAACATCAATGTCAAAAGCGGCATTATAGTTTTCATTGTATTCTCCATTATGGTACATCGAAGGCACAAGATTCAGTTGCTCAACCCAGGTTGCATACATATCGTCCCAGGTGGAGTTTACATTTCTGGTTTGTGGTGCATAAGAGGGGTCCGTTGTAACCACCCAACCGCCAACCGCACTGGTTGTCGATTTATCATCAAATACAATGACTGCATTTACCGGTCCATCTGAAGTATCATCAAACCAGTAATCATTATCAATAGCATCATTTAATGATGGCGGAGTACCATCTTTTTCAATTCCTGAAGCTTTGCCATATCCACCAATCACAATTAACCGGCCTGTGTTTTCTTCAGTAGTAACCTGGCCCAAAGTTGTGATGGCGCCTAACGCATTGAACATTGTGAAGTGATCATCAGGGAAAGAAACAGGGTAATCAGGGACCCCTTTTATATGTCCGTCAATCATCCCATGACTACACTCAGTAGCCGCATTAAACTCAACTGTCTTAGCACCGTTTGTAGAAGAGGCAATCGCTCTTGGTCCCGCATCAATAACCAGTTGACTAAGTCGACTTTCCAGACTCAGATCATCTCCATACTCTATATTTCTAACTGGTGGCGTGTTGCCATTTTCGTAAGCAACGATCCCTTCTTCACCTTTTTCAGGTCCACTTGAGATCTCATAGTTATTAGCTTTTTTATTCGCCAGATGAACCGTCCAGATAATATCCTTAACTGTTTTACCGTTAATAACATCACCAATTTTAATTTCTCTACCGGGATCATTAGATGGGTAAGTTTGTTGCCCTTCATCATATGCATAAATACGAAACCTGGCAGCTTGTCGGCATGGCTTCTGTTTATCATTTGAATCACGTAAATCATCGGCCTCGATAAAGGTATCTTCAGTACCTTTCTTAATAGGTAATCCCCCAAAAATACCTGTTTCCTGATCTAATAACTCTCCCGCGGCAGTTTCAGGCGCGATATAATATTCTTCACTGCTGCCAACTCGTGCAAAGTTAATTGCAGGATGTACTCGAAAAATTGTATTGCTCATAATAATTCCTCTTTATAATTAACTAAACTTATTTCCATCAAATACTAAGTTATACCCGACTACTTAGCGGCCTTTTGTTGCTGTTGCATTTGAGACCAGAAGTAGATATTTTCAAGTGCACGACTAATATTAAGATTTAACCCCGGTAGTGGGTCCAAATCAGTGGTAGGAGGAAAACGTTGCATTGTATTATGACAGCGGAAACAATTATTTTCTGTACTTTGAGTCTGGGTAAAAGTTTCTATAGTTGAATTAGATAACTTCAGAGAGCCGGTCAATATATCATCTGTTTCCAGCGACATATTTGGTTTTAGTCCATCAATAGCGCCAAACCATATAGCGCCTACTTCATGATAATTTGACCAAACATCATCACTTGCCAAACTGGCTAATACCGAAGCATTTAATTTTTTTATGTTGTTATCATTGATCTCCATATTTTTGATTCTTTCCTTTGGATTGATGGGATCATTACCAAACTCATATTGACGACAAACCTGAGTAATCGGTGATAAAACCTGGGTTTTTTCATCTAATTTCTGGTTTGGAGTATTCGCAACATTAACATTACAGTCTGCATACTTGGTACCACCGGTATAAAAGGTACTGTCATCTTTTGATATAACTGTCTCAGGAGTAAACTTGTGAGGTACATTCGGTGCGTTATCTTTATGTTCAAATGTTGCCCAGATCATTTCCGGATGTTCGTTAACTACACCACCAATATGAAAACCGACAACTGCTAATTTTACTTTTTCAGTTTCTTCATAATTGATAACAATTTTTCCATTTTCTTTTTTTAATTTGTAAACCGAAGTATCTAAAGTAAAGAACTGACTCGCGTCTTGTCCATCTTCTACAATTTTCCAGGAAACTTTTAATTCCATCGAACCAATTGAAAAAGATTTATTTGGATCAAATTTTCTTAATTTTTCAGGATTAGTTAACTGGTGTTCATTGACAAACCGAACCCATTTTGGATCAACATATTGCGCATAATAAACGGCTCTCCCCTGATGATCAGGCAAAACAGCATCACTTCCTGCTTGTAGATATTCATCAAATGGCCCTCTGGTGCTCGATGGCTGTCCTCCGATTGAAGGATTCCTGGTAGTCATCCCTAATAAAGATTCTGGAGCCACAAATGACATAAAACGCGGGTTACCCGTACCATCATCTTGAGTCAGCCAAAGGAATGTCTGCCAGGACCATTGGTGAAAAACACAATTGTTAACACTCTTAAACCCTGCGTTATCCGGCTCTTTTGTCTGACTATGGGGAAACCAGGATTTATCTGCAACGCAGGGATTATTTCCTCCTGGATAAGCATTAGCATTTTGTGGGATAAAACTAACCAGCGCGATTAAAACAATAGCTGTCGATGTAATTTTTAAATATGAAAACCTACTCGCAAACATCATTATTTCCTCCATCTGAAATATATTTTTTGTTTTCTGAGATTAGAACTGTTAGCAGCTAGATTAGTCATACATCAAAAAGTCAATCAGCCAACAATTCTAAACTACTATTATCAAAGTCACCCTTTCCATTTCAGGCATACTTCAAACTATTTTATTGAAACAAAAGACTAGTCGATAAAAACAAATATTCAAGTGACTCTGATTCACTTTTTTCTTTTCTAGTTCTTTCATCTAACTCAGAACATTAGCGCAATGACAATTACCAATACAAATTTATTGAATAAATCCGCACCAAGCACCTGTTTATTATGAGTATTACTTTTCTGAGAAAAATATTCTTTCTTAATAAACCAACTTAACATCAATTATTCTTAATTTGTGTATTCAAAAAGAATATTTTTTTATTTTTAAAACAAACCCAAAAAGAGATATTAACCAACACCTTTTATTATTCTATCCAATTAATTTTTATTCATAACAACTGTAAAATCTTCATCAAGATAACCAGTATGAATCACTGTATTTGCACATATTGATTTACACTGGTCATAAATTTTCTCTCTATTATGAGATATAATTAATGCTGAAGACTCAAAGACACGATCATCCAACATATTAAATATTAGCGTTCGATTAGCTAAAGCAAAAAACCTGCCAATCATTTGAATATAGTAATCCTGATTCTCACTACGATAAGAAAGAGCACCACTAACAACAATAATATCAACCTCTGGTAGACGACAGTTGGCAAAATCTGCCTGATGAAACCAGGTGTTTCGCCTGTCTGCATAGCGTTGTTTAGCATATTCGATAAACTCCGATTGCTGATCTACACCAATATAATCAAAATGCTGATATTTCTGATCTAATGCCTGTTTCAAATCACCATCACCACATCCCAAATCAAGAACTGACGTGTCATTAAAATTAACCAACGTCGTTATGACGTCAAAACGTTTCTGTTGAACATCTTCACTGGTCCAGCCCTGTGCCATACCGCGTTCATTTTCCCACTTTTTCAAACGCGAAGAATGAAAATGTTTAACCTGATATTTCTCAATAATATTCATAATAACCATTCCCCTGGCTTAACCAACTATATCCTGTTAATAAAGACCTGATTGATATTCACTTTTTGATTATTCATCAAGGATGACTTTTGCGATGACGATTTCTATTATTCACATATTGCATCCACCGCATCTTATCAGCCGCATAAGTAGCCCACTGGGTATATGGAATTAATGCCGGTAAATCTCTAAACTCCATAATTAATCCCGGCACACCTCCTGCCCCAACATTTTCCAGCCGATTCATCGCACTCATTGAACGTGAAGTTAGTCGACTGTAACCCGCTCGCATCGGATCATCCCCCTGAACAATTCCATCAACCCACTGCTTCAGTGTTGGCCCGTTACGCGCTGCCATACCATCGGCACTCGGGAACAGGTGCATACCAGTTGTGACCGGGACAACCATAGCAAATGCAATTGTTCCGGCTGCCGAATGGGCAGCTGCATAAACATAGTGATTGAGTTGCTGCTCTAAGGCTCTCATGCCAGCATTTCCTGGCGTTCGATTAATATATTCTGGTGTCTGTCTGAATGCGACTCCCAGATTACTACGCGCCATTAAGGCTGCAATGTCTTTTGGGATCGCTAAAGGTAGCCCGGCACTTTGAACCACATAATTCGCCATTAATGCGACAATTCCTCGATAGGCTTTTGAACGTTTTCTCAATCCTGGTGGTAAACTTCCCATCACTGCGCCAAGATACATTCCACGATTTCTGACAGTATGATTGCGCGTATTTCCAGGTGTTGCCATATCACGCATCATTGCATGTATCTGAGTTAAATCAACTCCAGCCGTCATCTGCGGCATTCCGATAATATTGCCTCCATTTGGTTTCACCGATGCAAGATTACCAAGTAACGTCACTCCACGGTACCAGTTAATAGGAATATATGAGCGATTCTGCATCCCCAGTAAACTCAAATTAAAAGCACTGATTTGGGCCATTGCCGTTGCTAAACCTGCAAAATTATTTTCCGCAAATGGATCGGTGACAAATTCCATTTCTCCTTCATCTGAACTCATTGACCATCCAGTTCCGTGAATCAGTGGATAACCTTTTGGGATACTTTTTAGCACATGAGGGCGAGCATCAGCCTTCAGCGCATTGACCCTGTCTACTATTCCTTGTCCACCAGTTCTACCAAGTGCCCAGGATGTCCAACTGGACACTGTATTTATGCCCATTTTTACCAGTGTTACCGGTGCCCGCGACAAACGACCAGTTAAAAATCCGACTACGTCCGCGTGACCCAGGCCAAAGCTTTCTGCTAAAGCTGAACCGGTCAATGATGCCAAGCCTTCTACTGCACTATAAGGATCAGGCTCAATTTCCCAATTGGTCTGAAACTCAAAGCCTACCCGTCGTTGTATCGGTTCATTATTATTATTTTTATGGACGGATTTTGCTTGAGATACATGGTTGTTTTTAGACTTGTCCTGGCTAAGTGATAATGCCCTTTCCCCCATGGCTGTCGCTTCATTTTCCAGCGCAGGGTTATCATTTAATGCCGTTCCTCCAACAGAAGATATTGCAGGGACTCTTCCATCCATCTGTTGAATGACGTGACCAAGTTCGTGTGGCAAGTGTTTTTCCTGTCCAGAGGCCAGATGGATATGGCTTCCCTGAGCGTAAGCATGGGCTTGCACTAAAGCAGGCTTAGATGAGTTGTAATGAACTCTGACATGGTCAAGATTTTTACCCGATAAATTTTCCATTCCTGACTTTAGCTGTGCCGGTAAACCTGTTTTATTAAACGCATTATTTCCAACCTGATGTAACCTGGTCTTATTCAATGAATCCGCTCGATTGTCCTCTAATATCTTAGAGTGGGATTTTTTCTGTAAAACAGATTCCTTAGAGCTCTTTGTTTGTCTATGTTGTAGCATGCCTAACTCTGTCATAACCTTGCTCTCTTGGTAAACGATGCCAATTTAATTCACATTAACTTTTGGTGATCAGGTAAAAGCAAAAGCTTTGATCTGATTAAGTACTTGTAACAACTCTCCGGCAATCGTCACTTTAGTCGCTCTTGCGGTTGTAGCTAATGAATAGAGGCCGACGTTAGCAGGGATGTTATCCAGGGTTTGATAAAAGCGTCGAGTATCAGCATGGCGATCCTGTGCAGGCCCAGTTCGGCTATGTGCAAAGCCACGTATAGCAACTAACTTTGCACTGTTAGTGTGAGAACTTCTGATTTCATCACGCATCTTACCAACCCCTTTGGGTCGACTACGAAACAGGTGACTTTTTCTGGCACTCCACCCCGCAAGACTAGCCTTGGCATAAATCGCATCTAATAGGCGTGGTTCAATATCATGTTGTTCGAGCCCAGCACCGGGAGCCTGCGGATCATAATTTAAGCCAAATGCAGGGGTAAAATCCATAATTTCATGCAAAGTATGATATGGGATTGAACGATGATCATAATCCTTTCGCCAGAATGCCATAATTGACCAGGCAACGGCTGAAATTTCACCATGATCAGCACCTGCCTGCTGACCAAGCCGCATCATTCTTGCCGCAGTATATGAGTGACGTGCCCACATAGGAATTTGATTTCTTCTGGCATATTCAAAAGTAGCATGGCTCTCTTCATTTGAATCTCTGACACGCCCCGCAAGCCTCTCTGCTGGCAGATTTGCCCCGACTCGTTCTTTTGTCATTGCATTACGCCTTAGAATTGAGCTGGTTGGACGATGATAGTTTTGTCTTCCCCCCTGAGTCGTTGCCTGAAAACCGGCAAACGGAGTTTCATCTAACTCTCCCGCACCAGCCGTAACGGAAGTTCCCATAAAATATTTCATTACATCGTGCAGGGTCGCAATCTTGTCTCGCATGTTATAATTTTGTGGATGCTGAAGAACAGGCAAAAACCTCCCAGGGATCTGACGCCCATCGGCTACTCGAATACGGTTAAACCAGCGTTGATAATCAGCCCAGTTGGCATCCACCGGGTTGTCTCTATCAAGCTCTGTTTCAATTGCCGCTGAATTTCCTTTTCCGTGAATCCACAATGCCAACTTGTTCAATAAACTATCGATTTGCGCCTCGATAACGGGACTCTGATATACCTGATTCGCCAATGCTTTTTCACGACGACGACCAGGCTTAGCGCTAACCCAGCCATATATAGCCTTTGCGGCATCAACATAATTAGCATAAGAGCGCCCCTGTTGTTTCCGTCCAAATGTCGGATTACTACTATGAGGGAGGCCTTCTCCCTGATTGTCTTCTATCCACTTTTTGATCTGACGTTTAACTAATCCCCCGGTATTGGCATGAATAAATAGATAGACTTCGTTTTCATAATCATCAGTCTGATCAAGCGCAGCTTCCATTGCGTTGTAAACCTGATCAGTTAAACCATCAATATCACCTGCATTGTCCTTTAACTCGCGAGTATAATCAGTATTACCGATAATCAAATACCTTTGCATTGGCGCTTTAGAAAGATCTGAATTGCTTTTATTTGAAACTGCTGCTTGCCAGGTTGTCGGGTTAGATATTGTTCTATTTTCTACCCGTTGAATTGAACTGGAAAGCGCACGAGCCCCCAGAGAGTCAGCTTCTCTCTCTAAAGAAGCATTGTCATTGACCGCCATTCCGGCCACGGATGCGGTCGGCTTAACTCGACCTTGCGCTTGTTGAACAACATGCCCCAACTCGTGTGGCAAGTGCTTTTCCTGACCCTTAGCCAAATGTATATCCGTGCCTTGAGCAAATGCATGAGCTTGAATAGACGCAGGTTTAGTTGAATTGTAATGGACTTTAACCTGATCCAGGTTAACCCCGGACAGGTTCTCCATTCCTGATTTTAAATTATCAGGTAAACCGGTATTATTACGCTGTAATGGTCTACTCTTTCGGTGACTGATCGATTGATTCTGGTGACGATTATCTTGCAGTACCTTTCCATTTGCACGCAACTCATTTGTTGCCACACTCTCATCAGGCTGACGATGATGTTGTTGCGGTAACAAGCTGTCTTTCATACTCAACTCCTAATATTTATTATGTCAGAGAAAAATTACTTAATTGCATCCAGCTCTTTGAGCAACTGCTGTTTCTCCTGTAAGCTACCATCGAGCTGCAGAATTTTTTGACGAAGTTCCTTTTTAAGTTCCTCAACTTTTGGCAATTCACTGAGAATTTTTCTGGCACTTGCTAAATGATGTTCCTGAAAAATTTCATCAAATCTTTCCTCATATTTTCTGATCAAAATATTCTGCTGGTATGGCGTCGCCACCTGCTTTTCTTGTTGGATAAACTGTAAAATAATCGACTTATGAATACCTGCTTCTTTCATTAGATCTACTAATTGATTGGCGGGTTTTGGATCTACTTCAAAAATTGCATATTTCATCAGTTCCCAGATCTGCCTTAGGCGATGCATCTTTTTCTTATAAAAAAGTGCTTTTTTTGCTTTGGACTCTTTACCAATAATCGCCTCATCGGCTTCTTTTTGATAGTGATGATATTCACGTTCCGGCTGTACGATATAGGACGAGTGCATGGCTTCCGGAATATTAACCATATGAGTATATAGCTCAGCAAAATGTTCTTTTGACATCTCCTGTGCATAACTAAATAGAGACTGATCCGCATGACTTTTTTCATGACTATCAGTTGGCAGACTACCTAAAGTTCTAACGGAATACCTGGTTTGACTAACACGTCGGACTACTTGTTCCGATACCTCAATGCTCTTACCAACATCAAGTTTGTCTAGTCGACTCAACAATTGTTCATACTTCAATTTTTGTTCAATATCCGGATAAATAAAACGGGCAGTTTCCTGTACTGACTTAAAAAGTTTCCAG
>CBDUHU010000057.1:0-11555 GCA_965366725.1 uncultured Kangiellaceae bacterium | reverse complement strand
TACATACAATAACCCACCGTCTCCTGAATAAGAGAGAGAGTGAGAGAAGGAGTGCTTTCGCTTGATAATGATTTAATAATTTCATTGGTATTCAATTCTGTTTATATTTCGATTACTTTTATTCGATGCAAAAAAAAAACCCGTCAGTTCTAATGACGGGGTTTATATTTCGCAGTCAGCACAAAACCCCATCAATGGATGAGGAGGAGGCCTGAAATAGCAATTAATTTTGTAAATTCAATTTTCATGAGCAGAAATTTAAAACATCTACTCAAATCGGTCAAGAGTATATAGCTTTCCGGTATAATAGCATTGCATTAATCCCGGCAAATACTTCTTGTATTAACCTTTTGCTCTACGATTGATATATGGCAGCGGATTGACAGTTCGACCCTTCTTGATTACTTCATAATGAACATGTGCGCCAGTTGATCGACCAGTATTTCCCATTCTTGCAATAACCTGACCTTTACTGACAACATCCCCTTTACTAACCAGAACCTGTTTATTATGTCCATAACGGGTTAGTAAGCCATCACCGTGATTTATTTCTACCAGAATACCGTAGCCAGACCTTTCACCAACCCAGGAAACAACGCCAGCAGCCGTCGCCGAAACATCTGCCCCTTCCTTTCCAGCAAAATCAACTCCACCATGCCACGCTGGCTTACCGGTGAATGGATCATTTCTTTCACCATAATAAGATGACATCCAGCCTTTTTTGATCGGCCTTCCCGAAATATAACGCTCAACTCCCATATGCTTGTCCATCAACAAAGACTCCAGTACCGCTAACTGTTGTTCACGAGAGTCTAATTGCTGATCCATTTCATTCAATGATTCAAACAATTCGGAAATTTCCATTAACTCAGCCGTAGCATTTTTTTCCGGCCCGCCAATCGCTGGTGCATTGTCAAAATCAAACTCGTTAGCGTCAAGACCAGCAATACTCACAATTCTCTCACCTGCAGCATCCAGTCGCCGGACATGCGCCTGCATCATACCTAGCTTTGCAGTGAGTGCATTCAGTTGTTGTTGTGAGGTCTCTTTGGCAAGTTCTAATTCTTTCCATTGAGCAGAAAGCTCTTGTTTCCAGTTATTCACAACCTGTTGGTCAACATCAGCCATTCCAGCTTGTTTAACTGCTAAATAGTAACCACTTACACCTGCAAGAAGCGGTGTTATTACTAAAGCTGCAACCATCGAATATAGATAACGGTTTTTGAGTTTAACGCTACGCATTCCATTAGTAGAACGCTGTAAAATAGTAATACTCATTTGGAACTCTTGTTAAATAGTTAATCACCAGGAACTGATATTTTGATATACTTGTAATCATTCACAAGCAGACAGTTCTCTTATATCGCTTTATTAATTCTGCAATAGTTCCATTTGCCAATTAATCTTAGTTAGATAGCTGTTGTAACTCCGCTAAATGTAGCTCCCTGATATATTATGAAACGACGTCCCGCTCACAATTTAAATTCTCTGGTTTCCGACCCTACTGGCGATGTTAAAGCATTGCTCGATCAGTTAGAGAAAATTAAGTCTTTAAACAATACCTTACAAGACAAACTTAATGCAACACTTTCAAAGCATTGTCGGGTAATTAATCTTCGCAAGAACACTTTGGTTATTGCTACCGACAGTCCTGTCTGGGCTAATAAAATGCGTTTTTTGCAAACTGATTTACTCAGTTATTTTCGTCAATCAGGTTATGTAGGCATGGCCAACATTGAAATAATCGTACAACCTAGATAACTAAACTGCCTGAATTAAATCTCAAAGTTAAAAAAAAGCCGGTGTTTATACCGGCTTGTTATTCCTTATACCCGATAACTAAACCGCCAACCCAGGCTTCATAATATAAGAAATTGGTGCTGCAGTAGCATCTTCAAATGTCACCACTTCCCATGCTTCCTTATCGGACATTAGCGTTCTTAGCAATTTGTTGTTTAGTGCATGCCCTGACTTAATACCAGTAAATGCTCCAACCAGACTATTGCCCAATAAATAGAGATCGCCAATTGCATCGAGGATTTTATGCTTTACAAATTCGTCATCATAACGCAGGCCATCTTCATTAAGCACCCGATATTCATCAAGCACAATTGCATTATCCATGCTCCCACCCTGCACCAGGTCTTTTGAACGTAAGTACTCAATATCGTTCATAAACCCAAAAGTTCTCGCCCGGCTCACTTCTTTTACAAAGGAAGTGGTAGAAAAATCAATTTCTGAGTGTTTAGAGCTAGTAGAAAACACTGGATGATCAAAATCGATGCCAAAAGACACCTTAAATCCATCAAATGGTTCAAAAATAGCCTTTTTATCGCCATCGCAGACTTCAACCCGTTTTTTAATTCGGATAAATCGTTTTGCCTGGTTTTGCTCTTCGACACCAGCAGACTGGATAAGAAAAACGAAAGGACCAGCACTGCCATCCATAATTGGCACTTCTGGTGCTGAAACATCAATATAAGCGTTATCAATGCCCAAACCAGCCATTGCAGCAAGTAAATGCTCAACAGTTGAAATTCTGACATCATCCTTGACTAAACAGGTAGAAAGCGTTGTATCACCAACATTTTCTGGCACTGCACAAATTTCTACAATGGGGTCGAGATCGATTCGACGAAAAATAATTCCGGCATTTACTGGTGCAGGACGCAATGTTAAATAAACTTTATCACCAGTATGAAGGCCTACGCCTGTTGCGCGAATAGCGGTCTTAAGCGTGCGTTGTTTAATCATAATTGAATTATTCTCCAATCAATTACTGCCATTCTAGCCATCAAGGCTGCGTGGAACAAATGTCAAACTCATCGGATGAGTCATTTAAAAATTTGCCGCATGTTAGCATAAACTTCGCAGCGATGACACGAAAAACAGCCCATTTATTGACCAATCCCCTTATTTTTCTTGAAAATGAGATTTAATGTCATTAAATAGTCATTAATTTCTGGTTATCGAAATAAACGTCAAATAGTACCAAGTGTGTCAAAAGAAGAGGTTGAAGGGGATCTCTTGCCTTCTGCACAACCACTTAATACCACTTAAAACGCTCATTTCAATTACTCAGCAATAACCGCACCGCCGCTTCAGCTTTAAGCCGAACGAGAGATTAATTCAAACACATTGCCTTCGCAATTAAGCGAAATCAATTAAGCATTAATCAGCCTGTTTCCTGAGAAATGCAGGAATATCCAGGTAATCCATATCACTTCCCACTACTTGCTTTGGCTGTGATGCCTGCTTACGTAAAATTGTCGGTCTATCCAGTTCAGGGTAGTTATTACTGCCATCTGATTTCTTGGTATTGTCAACACGCACTTTTGGTGCTTGAACATTACCCTGCTGACCAATGCCAGTTGCTACCACTGTGACTCTGATTTCATCGACAAGTTCAGGATCAATTGCTGTTCCGATAACAACAGTCGCATCATCGGCCGCAAAATCCTGTACCACACTACCCACTTCAGAAAACTCATCAATGCTCATATCTTCGCCAGAAGTAATATTAACCAGAATTCCTTTGGCACCAGCTAAGTCTACATCTTCCAGTAAAGGACTTGAAACTGCCAGCTCAGCTGCACGGCGAGCACGATCATCACCAGTACCGACACCATTGCCCATCATTGAAGTACCCTTTTCTGACATAACTGTTTTTACATCAGCAAAATCAACATTGATCAAACCGGGGCAAGTCATCAATTCAGCGATCCCTTGAACCGCTCCATGAAGAACATCGTTCGCAGCCTTAAATGCTTCGGTTAGCTTTTTCCCCTTCATGACATTAAGAACTTTATCATTTGGCACAATAATTAAGGAATCGACATGTTGACGTAACTCTTCGATACCAGCTTCTGCCACTTGCATACGCTTTTTCATTTCAAAGAAAAAAGGCTTAGTAACAACAGCAACTGTTAATATTCCCATTTCCTTTGCGACTTCTGCAATCACCGGCGCCGCACCAGTACCTGTTCCACCGCCCATTCCTGCAGTAATAAAAACCATGTCGGTATCAGTCAATATTTCAACAATACGATCACGATCTTCAATCGCAGCTTGACGTCCTACATCAGGATTTGCGCCAGCACCCAATCCTTTAGTAATTTGACTACCTAACTGAATAGTAGTGCGTGCTACTGAGCGGTTAAGTGCTTGTGCATCGGTATTGGCGCAAACAAATTCAACACCGTCAACATTGGCTTTGAGCATATGCTCAACTGCATTACCGCCGCCTCCGCCGACACCTACTACCTTAATCACCGCATTTTCGCGGCAGTTATCAACTAATTCAAACATATTAGCCATGATATTTCCCCTTCGTGTTGTTACTTTTCCAAATAATTAAATACAAAAATCTATTGCTATCAAACGCTATTTTTCCAGTAATCCTGACTGGAAATACGCGCTATTAAAATCCGCTAAACCATTGTTTCATACGCTTCATCAATCCACTAAAAGCCGAAGTTTTTTCGCTATATGAGTTTCTTTGTACATTTTGCTGTTGCCCGTAAAGTAGCAAGCCCACTCCAGTCGCATGGATAGGATTTCTCACCACATCTACTAACCCTTGAACACCCTGCGGTAATCCCAGGCGAACGGGCATATGAAATACCTCTTCAGCAAGCTCAATTAATCCTTCCATTTTTGATGAGCCGCCAGTTAATACAATTCCAGCAGGAATAATTTCTTCAAATCCACTTCGTCTTAGTTCCGCCTGTATCAATGTAAAGAGTTCCTCATACCTGGGCTCAACCACTTCAGCCAGTGTCTGACGTGACATTTTTCGCGGCTCTCGCTCACCGACTCCTGGAACTTCAATCGTATCTTCGAGTGACGTTAATTGACGTAATGCACAGGCATATCGAATCTTTATATCTTCTGCATGTTGTGTCGGTGTTCTTAGGGCAACCGCAATATCGTTAGTTACCTGATCACCTGCAATTGGGATAACCGCCGTATGGCGAATAGCCCCTTCGGTAAATATTGCAATATCAGTCGTACCACCACCGATATCAACAATACATACCCCTAGCTCTTTCTCGTCTTCGGTCAGCACAGAATAAGAAGATGCAAGCTGTTCCAAAATAATATCGTCAACTTCAAGACCACAACGTCGGATACATTTGACGATATTTTGTGCCGCACTAACAGCACCACTAACCATATGAACCTTAGCCTCAAGCCTTACTCCGGACATCCCAACCGGCTCACGAATGCCTTCCTGATTATCAATAATAAATTCTTGAGGCAAGATATGCAGAATCCGTTGATCAGCAGGTATAGCGACCGCCTTTGCTGCATCTATTACTCGTTCAACATCACTGGCATTCACTTCACTATCTCTGATGGCTACAATCCCATGAGAGTTCAAACTTCTGATATGACTTCCTGCAATTCCTGCAAACACAGAGTGAATTTGACAACCGGCCATTAATTCTGCTTCTTCAACAGCACGCTGGATGGATTGAACAGTTGACTCAATATTCACCACAACGCCTTTTTTCAGCCCGCTAGACGGATGACTACCAATGCCGATAATATCAGTTGTTCCTTCAGTACTGATTTCACCAACAATCGCCACAACTTTCGATGTTCCAATGTCCAACCCGACAATCAATTTTTTCTCTAGTGTTTTTGACATAACTTAATGGCTCTCTTTTTCCTTGTAACAAGGACTAACCTTTTAGTTTTAATTCTGTTGTTTTCAACCACTCAACCGCCAGTCCATTGTGATAACGTAAATCAATTTTTTTTATCTGTTGATTGTTTTCTATTTCTGAAAAAATATTCACTAAGCGCTCAATTCTTTCCAATCGATTTATTCTTCCCAGATTCAACTCCAACCCCTGAGAGAATTTCAAGTGCCAATTATTAATCTCATCAATTGTTAGATTTTCCAAAACTAAATCGAGTAATTCAAATTGTCTTTTCATTTTTTTGAAGTCGTTCCAGATAAACATCTTTTTATCTATTGAAACACTCGAATAGTTCACATGATTAATAATCGGTAACTGACTTAATGCATCATGTTCGTCAATAATTTCTACTTCAGTACCTTGCAGCGTTAATGCAACATTATCAAAAATTGCAACTGGAATATGTTCTTGCACCAGAAAACTCAATTGCCCCGGCCAGACTTTACGAATCTCCAGTTCTTTTATCCAATGGTTTGCCTTCGCTTCTTTTTGTAACTGCTGTAAATCAAGCGCCAACATTCCTTTAGTTGAATGCTGCTGCATAAATTCAATTAAATCCTGGTGTTTGACAAACTTTGTATCGCCTTGCAAAACCAGCTTCTCAACAGGCCATAATCGTTGCCAGGTTTCACTACCAACTGAAATCAGATAAATTAAGCCGCAACTGAAAGTGATTAGTATTAGCCATTTCAACCGTTCATTATTCATCGATGGCAGACTAAAGTCCCAGCTTCTCTGGTTAGTTTTACGACTTTTTCTGACTGCCATTTTATTACCTGCCATCTTCACACTCCTGAGCGAGATAACTGGTTTCTAAAATTTCTAAAACTAACTGCTGAAAACTAAGTCCTGCAACCTTTGCTGATTTAGGAACTAAAGAAGCCTCAGTCATTCCTGGTACAGTATTGGCTTCAAGTATTAAAAATGAACCATCATCACTGTCGCGGATAAAATCGACTCGTCCCCAACCGGAACAACCTAAACTGTTAAATGCCTTTAATGCAAGTTGACCGATATGTTGTTCTTCATCAGGAGTAAGGCCACTTGGACAAAAGTACTCAGTTGTCTTTGCCTGATACTTAGCCTCGTAATCATAAAACTCTCGTGGAGTTTGCATGCTAACACTCGGTAGCGCCTGTCCATTCAGAATGGTTACAGTGTATTCTTTGCCCGAAATATACCTTTCAACCAATGCTGTATTATCAAATTGATGGGCAAATTTTACAGCCTTAACCAAGGCTTCGGCACTTTCAACTTTTGACATGCCAACACTTGAGCCTTCACAGACAGGTTTAACAAAAAGTAAACTTCCCAGTTCGCCGACAACTTTTCTTGCATCTGTCAGGCTAAAGTCCTGAGTCTTATCAATATTTACAAAATTTGCAGTGGGTATATCCAATTGCCGCCAGACTTGCTTGCTGGTTAATTTATTCATCGAGATAGCTGCACTCGCAACATCTGATCCAGTAAAGGGTATACCAATAGTTTTCAAAAACCCCTGGATCACACCGTCTTCACCTTCTCTCCCGTGAAGCGCAATAAAGACTCTGGAAATATGGTTCTTCTGGAGAGACTCATACAAACCATCTTGCGGATCAATAGTAACAACATCGACCCCTGACTTTTTCAGTGCCTTAAAAATAGCCATACCAGAAAGAAGAGAAATTTCTCTCTCGGCCGAATTACCGCCCAGTACGACAGCAACCTTACCGTATTCTTCTGGCTTTCTATAAGATGTTAAATATTTCATTATTTATGCTTTCATTCACTTAATAATATGCTTTGTTTTCATCGTAAAACCTAAAGATTAACAAATGCCATCTTCTGTTCTGACCACTCTTTGGCAATGCCACCAACATCACCGGCCCCCTGGGTAACAACTAAATCACCATCTTTAACAATTGCCGCTAGAACAGACTTTAATTCCTCTTTGTCTTCGACAAAAATAGGGTCCAGGTGTCCACGCTGACGAATCGTTCGGCATAATGCTCGACTATCAGCACCGGCGATTGGCGTTTCACCAGCGGCATAAACATTCAACATGATTAGTACATCAACCTTGGATAACACCGCAGCAAAATCATCGAATAAATCGCGTGTTCTTGAGTATCGATGAGGTTGAAAGATCATCACTAATCGTTTACCTGACCAACCATCTCTTACTGCATTAATGGTGGCTGCAACTTCTGTGGGATGATGACCATAATCATCAACCAGCTGTATATTTCCAGCCTTAGCAGGAAACTCCCCATGAAACTCGAAGCGGCGCCCAATGCCGCCAAAATTCCTCAGAGAGTCAACCAGAGCTGGCGCTTTCACACCGTCTTCATTTGCCACCGCAAAAGCCGCAAGAGAATTCAAAACATTATGTTTACCAGGCATATTTAATTTTATTTCAAGAAGCCCCGGTCTGCCCTTACGTTTTATTTTATAATTACTAACGGCGCCATTCTGATTAAAATCAACAGCCTGGTAATCAACACCTTCAGAAAATCCGTAGGTAACATAAGGACGCATCAATGATGGGATAATTTGTTTGACCCCGTCATCGTCACCACAAAGTACAGCAAGACCATAAAATGGCATATTATGGAGAAACTCAATAAAGGTCTGTTTTACTTTTTCAAAATCACCATCATAAGTATCCATATGATCTGCATCGATATTGGTAACACTCGAGACCATGGGCTGCAGATGTAAAAAGGAAGCATCACTTTCATCAGCCTCCGCAATAAAATATCGACTACGACCAAGACGCGCATTGGCACCTAATCGATTTAATAATCCACCAATAACAAAAGTGGGATCTAATCCGGCATCACCAAACAGGGTTGCGAGTAAACTCGTTGTAGTGGTTTTTCCATGCGTTCCGGCAACCGCAACACCATGTCGGAATCGCATCAACTCTGCTAACATTTCAGCTCTGGGAACGATTGGAATTCGACGAGATCGAGCAGCCTCTAATTCTGGGTTATCCTGAGGTATTGCAGTACTGACCACTACCACATCGGCCCCTAATACATTATTGGCGGTATGCTGATGAAATATTTCAGCACCAAGAGATTGCAAGCGTTTTGTTACCCGATTATCACTGGGATCAGATCCGGTTACAGCATAGCCCTGATTAATTAAAACTTCGGCAATACCACACATACCTGCACCACCTATACCTATAAAGTGAATACTACGAATTCGCCGCATTTCAGGTATGTCAATAAAAGTATTACTCACTACTTTTTGGTCCAGTTTTTTCATCCGGCCTTTGTCCTCAATTCATCGCAATAATCAGCAATCAAACCTGCTGCATTCAGATAAGCACTCATTTTCGCATTTTCAGCAATTTGCTGAATTCTCTGTGGTGACTTAACCAGTCTTGTTATTTCTTCTAAAAAAGCGGTCTCTTTTAAAGCCGCTTCGGTAAACAGCAAAGCGGCATTTTGTTTAACTAGCCACTGAGCATTCGCCGTTTGATGATCATCAACTGCATAAGGAAAAGGAATAAAGATAGCGCATTTACCTGCTGCGGCAATTTCCGAAACCGTTGATGCCCCTGAGCGGCATATCACAATGTCTGCCCACGATAATTTAGCAGCCATATCGTCAATAAACTCAACAACTTGTATTTCGCTACCAACTAACAACTTCGCATTAGCGTAAAATTCTTCACTATCTTTTAATCGGTTTGCACCAACCTGATGAATAACTTTGATATCTGCCTGTTTCAATAATTTAGAAAACATTGTTGGTAAGTAGCGGTTAAGCGCCAAGGCTCCACGACTTCCTCCCATCACAAGAATATTCACTGGCCCATTATTTTCATGGGTCTCCTGCAGTTGATTCAGTTTTAAAATCTCGCTACGTAGAGGGTTACCAACAGTCGTTACCTTTTTACTTTGTTTAAATGCCCCGGGGAAAGCCTGGAAAATATGTTTTGCAAGCCTGCCAAGTACCCGGTTAGTCAATCCCGCTATTGCGTTTTGTTCATGCGTAATTAGATGGGTGCGGGTTAGAAAAGCGGCTAACCCTCCTGGCCCCGAAGCAAATCCGCCGAATCCAATTACCAGCCCGGGTTTTACTTTACGAATAATCTTAATTGCTTCCACAACCGCTCTCGAAAGATTGTAAGGCGCCAATAGCCAACCTTTAATCCCTTTACCGCGTAAACCAGCAATACTGATCAGGTTAAGATCAATCCCGTGTTGTCTGACTAATTTTTCTTCCATTCCATTTCTGGCTCCAAGCCAGTGAGCTTTCCATCCTCTACGCTGTAATTCAGTGGCAACAGAAATACCAGGGAAAATATGTCCACCAGTTCCGCCAGCCATAATCAGCACCGATTGTTGAGGTTGAGCATTCATCACTTACTCCCCCCCACATTTATTTCACAATCCTGCAACTTAATATGCTCAGATTCCAACAGCCGACTTTCATAATCAATTCGCAATAAGATTGCCAGAGCAACACTGCAAATAACCAGACTGTTCCCACCATAACTGATAAAAGGTAATGTCAAACCTTTGGTCGGTAATGCCCCGCTGGTGACTCCCATATTAATGAGTGCTTGAAAGGTTAACCAGAAGCCAATTCCGTAAGCAAGATATGCTGCATAAGGTCGTTGTTGCAATAATGCTTTACGACCGATAGCCATTGCTCGTTGGAAAAAGACAAAAAATAAAATCAGTACCAGTAACACGCCAACTAACCCCAATTCTTCAGCGAGTACTGCAAATATAAAGTCGGTATGCGCTTCAGGTAAATAGGATAATTTTTGTAGACTATTGCCAATTCCCTGACCAAAAATATTCCCTCTACCAAACGCAATCAATGATTGGGTTAACTGATAGCCACTTCCAAAAGGATCTGCCCAGGGATCAAGAAATGTCATCAGCCGTTCAAGACGATATGGTTGGCTTACCGCTATTAATCCAAGGATCCCACTAACTGCGGCAGATAAACCAATAAATTGCCATAGCCTTGCGCCGCCAAGAAATAACATTGCCAGTGAAGTAGCAAGTATCACCACCGAAGCCCCAAAATCAGGCTCTAATAATAGTAATCCTGTAATCAACACCAACACAATCAACGGCTTGGCAAATCCTCTGATTTGAGTTTGCAACTCATCCGTTCTTCTAACCAGATAACCGGCTAAATAAACCACCACAAATAACTTGATTAACTCTGAAACCTGAAAAGTGATTGGTCCCAGTGCTAGCCATCGACGGCTTCCGTTAACAGTTCGTCCGGCAAACAAAACTAACACCAGTAAGGCGATACCAACTAGCAGTAAAAAAGGGCCATAACGTTGCCAGTGAATCATCGGTATTGTCACAACAATAGCTGCGGCTGTCGCAGCAACAAGCAGATAAATCAGATGTCTGATTACAAAATAATTGGTGGCTCCATTCATGCTATTTTCTGCATAATATAATGAGCTGGAAGTAACCATCACCATACCGGTTGCCGCCAACAACAATGCACAAATTAATAGCTTTCGGTCGTACCAAACCTCATTATTAATTACTTCCTGCACAATCTTAGTCATCATGCACACTCCTTTTCAAGCATCGCAACAGCATCCGAAAATGCTTGTCCTCTCGCTTCAAAATTCTTGTACATATCAAGACTTGCACAGGCAGGAGATAGTAACACTAAGCCGGTCGATTTTTTTTCTGGCAATGACGACTTTAAAATAGATTTGATAGTTGACTTTGCGACTCTTACCGCCTCAGACATATCATGAACCATCGAATAGCGTTCAGCATTAATCAATTTTGCAAATTTATTGGCATCTTTACCAATTAATATCAGATGATCAATTTTTGAATCTAGTGCTGTTCTCAAAGAAGT
>CBDUHU010000056.1:0-11576 GCA_965366725.1 uncultured Kangiellaceae bacterium | reverse complement strand
GAAAAAGCAACTAATGTTGCCTGGAACTACCTTCAAGTTAGCGGTAAGTTGCAAGCATCCCCCAAAACCACACTCACTTACCTGAACCTTGGACGCCAGTTTAAACTGGCCTATAAAGTCAGCATGATTGTCAGTGAACCTCAAGGTGACTGGGAATTTTACATCGATGCACTCAATGGCAAGGTTATTCAAAGTTACCGGATTGACCTTCCTATATCAAAAAATGCCAATGCACTGGAAAATGGCGCCAAGTGGCAACCATTTGCTAAAAACAAAAATCACTATCCGTTAACCAATGCACTCGCTAACTTTAAAGCCGCTTCTCAAAAAGCAGATATTGTCGCCAGTAAAGCCGATGCAACCGGATTAGTGTTTGACCCTGATCCAAGAACGGCATTGAATAATGAATCACTTGCCGACACATCACCTGCTACAGATTTTGATGCCGCTTACGTTACCCGAACATTAAAAGATGTCACCTTAAATGGTGGTGTTTATAGTCTGGTAGGTCCGTGGGTATCAATTGTTGACTGGGATGCACCAAACACTGCACCAAGTACTTCGACCACCGGTAACTGGACAGCTAAACGTGGTAACAACGCATTTAATGATGCGATGACTTATTTTCACATTGATCAAAACCAACGCTATATGCAGTCTCTCGGTTTTACTGGTGCTACCGGCATACAATTTGCGCCAATTGTCGTTGATACAGATGGTGCTGATGGTGCTGATAATTCTTTTTATCAACCGGGAGCCAATCAACTTTCCTTTGGTCATGGCTGCGTTGATGATAATGAGGACGCCGATGTTATCTTACATGAATATGGGCATGCGATTAACCACTCAATCAACTCTAACTTTAGTGGTGGAGATTCTGGCGCAATGGGGGAAGGCTTTGGTGATTATTGGGCCGCCTCATACAGCTATAGCACTGCCAACGGGCTGAGTTTCCATCCTGAGTGGGCATTCTCATGGGACGGACATAATGCATGCTGGGGTGGCCGTCGCCTGGATAAAACTAATGATCGTTATGATCCATCACAAAGCTATGGTGCACACGCAGTTGTTAACGGAGTTCTTGGTGATGAACTCTGGTCAACGCCACTTGCCCAGTCTTTGATAGACCTGATGAACCTTGGAGTTCCGCGAGGTGAGGTTGATCAGATTCTTTTGGAATCACAATTTGGGCTAGGTTCTGGATTAACGATGCCTGATATGGCAGCGTCAATTGTTGCCACTGCCAACCGCTTATTCCCCGGCGGACAACATGGAAATGTTTTTAATACACATTTCAAAACCATGAATATATTGAGCAATCCGCTAGAAGCACAAGAATTAGCAGTAATAACAGCCGGTAGCAATACGATTGCCGATCCAGGAGAAACAGTTTCCTTTAATGTACCTTTGAAAAATAAAGGTGGAAGCACAGTTACTCAGATAGCTTCAACCCTGTCAACATCAACTGGTGGCATTACTATTGGTTCTGCTTCAAGTGCCTATCCTGATATTAACGCGTCAGCTACTGCGAATAATATGACACCATTTGAGTTATCAATTCCAGCTAACCACACTTGTGGTAATGATATCGCGCTTTCTTTAGCGGTTAACTACAATGACGGTAGTGCCGATAACTCAACTCTGGATTTAGTTCTTCCTGTTGGTGCCGGTACTCAGTCAACTCAATCTTCTTCACCTTCAGCCAGTATCCCGGATAATAACGCGACCGGTATTACCGAACAGATTGTTGTTTCAGGTGTCGCTGCCAATAGTACCGTTTCTGTTGATATCAATATTACGCATACCTGGCGTGGCGATTTAACACTGACTTTAACTTCTCCAGCAGGAACCACTGTTACTTTGCAAAGCCCCAGCGGTGATTCTTCAGATGATATTATTGGTAATTACCCAGGAGATCTGACGCCAGAACAAAGCCTGTCAGCATTTGATGGTGAGGATCACAATGGAACATGGAGTTTAAAAGTTGTTGATAGTGGCGCTCAGGATTTAGGTACGCTAAATAGTTGGGGGATTGTTTCAACGTCACCAGCTAGCTGTAATGGTAGCGGTAACGTTGCACCGGTTGCAGCTGTTGCTAATGCAACAATCACCCAAATGGAAGGTACGACCATTGCTCTTGATGCAACTCCAAGTAGCGATGCTGATGACGCAACAAACACCTTAAGTTACGCCTGGACTCAAACTTCCGGACCTACTGTAACCATTAACA
Organism: uncultured Kangiellaceae bacterium; assembly: GCA_965366725.1. Taxonomy (GTDB): domain Bacteria; phylum Pseudomonadota; class Gammaproteobacteria; order Enterobacterales; family Kangiellaceae; genus Aliikangiella. The sequence continues at coordinate 9,346 of CBDUHU010000056.1, read as the reverse complement.
ATAATAATAGCGCTCAAGCCAGTTTTGTCTCTCCCCAGGTTACCCAGACTACCGCAATGACCTTTGATGTAACGGTTACGGACCCTCAGGGTGCTAGCGATACAGCAACGGTTAATGTGACGGTTAATGACTCAAACAACGCACCAGTTGCGGCAGTGGCAAATGCTAATATAAGTGTCGATGAAGGTGCCGGTGTGACATTAGATGCAAGCCCAAGTAGTGATCCTGACGGAGATACACTTTCTTATTCATGGACACAAACTTCAGGAACATCTGTTGCAATCAATAATGCGACCAGTGCTTCAGCCAGCTTCACAGCGCCTCAGGTCAATGCAAACACTAGCTTGAGTTTCCAGGTAACAGTAACAGACTCAGAGGGTTCAAGTGATACGACATCTGTTAGTGTATCCGTTAATAACACCACACCAATTGATAATGGTGGTAGCAGCGGTGGCGGCGGTAGTCTTGGTTGGTTCTCTCTGGTTTTATTGAGCGCTCTTTTCAGAAGAAATAAAATAGCAAAATAAGAGTTGTCCATCGGCGGCTCTTTTGAGTCGCCTCATCTATCAAGGATAAAGAAATGCGTTTTAGATTAATCACAATCACTTTCATCACCAGTATTATTATCACGCTCACAGCTTGTAAGAACTTAGATAAAAACACTAATTATTTAACCATTAGTGATATCAAAGGTCAGCAAATCAGCAAAATTGACGATCAAAAAATATTATCAATTTTATTGACTGAATGGCATAAAAAGGAAAAAATTATACTTAAGAAAATGCCAGAGTTTGATGCGGAACTATTGATGATGGAAAATGGTAACTCAAGCATGTGGCAGTACTCTCGATATGTCTACCTTATGGCACTTGATCAAAAGGATAAGAATATTTACAGAGTAGAGTTGAAGGCCGTAAATCAGGTTTTGAACAAGTCTTCAAAGTAAGCAGTTGACTCAATGCAGAAATAGCCTCCTATTTCTGCATTGTTAGGTAAATCGAATGTGAGACTGTTAACTCAACACCTTTTCTTAAATTCACTCAGGCGAAGGAAATTCAACTCCTAACCAGACCTCAAAAAATTGCTTCTGTTGTTCTGTCGGCTTCTCAACTAACTCAATCTTTCTTGGTTTCTTAGAAATTCTACCCAATTTGATAGTCTTGCGAATCAATTGTTGATCACGAAATAATGTTAATTCAACTTCTTCATTAGATTCGTATTGGCCTAACCAGTTATCCAGATTGTCGTTTGTTACCTGATAACCATTAACTGCCAACAACTGATCATCAATTGTTAACCCAGCTTTCCATGCTGGACTACCTTTTTCAACACCGGTAAGAACCAGCTTCTGGTTACTTTTAAACCCAGTCCAGACTTTGTAATCACTTTCTTTTAATGAAGCAAACTTGAGTCCGGCTTTATCCAATAATTTATCAAAATCAATTTCTATAGGTGCTTCAATGTTATCCGACCACCAGCGATTATAGTCAAGCTTGGTTAAACGCTGAATAATTTCTAACAACATTGCCTTATCATAGGGTACTGTCGCAACCCCAGCCTTGCCTCTTACGTCATTTTCATGTGCGGCATACAACTCCTGGTGCAACTCCTTATAGCCTGAATTCAATTGAGAGTCTTGCAACATTTGAAAATCTAACAACCATGATGCCATAAAACCTTCTGAGTAAATATTAACACTATGATTCCTGGCAAAATCTCCACCCTGAGCAATCCACTTTTCAAAGCTAGCTTCACTGACAGATTGAAGGCTATGTCCTGGACTACGTTGAAACTTGTCGACACGCTGACTTAAAGAGGTTAAGAACTCTTTAACTGTTTGCAATTTTGCAGTTAACAAAAGCCTGTCTTCAAAATAACTGGTCGATCCTTCTGCGATCCATAACAGTTCACTATAGTTTTCTTGCTGATAATCATAAGGAACCAGACCTTTAGGTCGGTAGGCTTTAACATTCCATGTGTGGACTAATTCATGAGAAGCCGTCCGTAAGAAGGAATCCAGGTAATCATCGCGTTGATTAAAACGGTCTCTGGCACGTTGAATCACCGTTGAGTTAAGGTGCTCGGTAGCGCCACCAGCGCCAGATGTCGAATGAATCATAAAAACATATTTATTGTAGGGATAGCCTTTCCAGATAGTCTGGCTCTGGGAAACCAGAGCCTCCAAATCATCAACAATCTGTTGTCGCTCTTTGTTACCCTTACCCCAGAATACCACCTGATATTGGCGTTTATCATTAACAAACTCAAAAGCTTCGTTAATACCAGTTTCAATAGGAGAATCTGCCAGTTGATGATAATTTTGAGCGATAAACTGGTGCTCCTCTACTTCAACCATACCCGAGTAACTCTTCCATTTTTCTGGCACTTTTAAGTTCACCAGATGAATTTGTTCAATCAACGAAGGCTCATACATAAATACGGCAGTCGCATCTAGAAAGGCGTGGCTGTCATCAATATGTCGGGTACGACGTCCCAACTCATTGGCATAAAGCTGGTAGTTTACCTGAACGGATGCCTGTGAGGGGTTGTCAATTAACCAACGGCTTTTATCAACTCGTTTCCAATCAAGTAATTCGCCATTGGCTCCTTTTGCGCTAAATTTGCGCACACCATTAGCCTGATCCAGAATTTTATAATATCCGGTTCGCCATGCTGGAAGCCTTAATTCAAGCGAATTCAGCCCTTTGGGTAACTTAATGGTCACCTCCACAAGATGATGTTCTGGGTCTGTCATCTCAATCTGGTAAATGACCTTTGCATTCACAGATATTGAAAATACCAATACCAGACTTATCAATATTATTTTATACACATTTGAAATCATTTTATTCCTTTCAACACACTGTCAAATTTTCCGGTCTATTCTAATAAAAACCACCCCAGGATGTATAACGATAAAACGTATCAAAACCTGTGAATATTACTTAAAACGAGTATTAAGCCGGTTAACAGGCTTAAAAAACACTAATATTTACATTTTATTCAACAGCGACTAGCATTGACTGAACCTGTTTTAATCCAACAACCTGAATAAATACCTCTTTACACTAAACTATGAGAAACCAGCCATGACTGAAAAGCCTTTTGCAGAGTCCTGCGAGCGCAACCGCTTACCGATTCTTAAAGTCATTAAGCCCCTGCTAAATAATGCTAATACTTTATTAGAAATAGGCAGTGGAACCGGACAACACGGCGTCTATTTTGCGCAAGAACTCTCAGACCTTAGTTGGCAGACAAGTGATCTGATCGAAAATCATGACGCAATTAATCGCTGGGTAACGGACTCACAACTGAAAAACCTCTTGCCACCACTACGTCTGAATGTCCTATCAGACAGCTGGCCGGAAAACCGGTACGATGCAATCTATTCGGCTAACACGGCTCACATAATGTCCTGGGAAGCAGTAAAAGCGATGATTGCCGGGGTAAGCAAGTGTCTTAATAAAGGCGGTCATTTCATTCTTTATGGACCTTTTAATTATGCCGGGGAGTTTACCAGTGAAAGTAACAGGCGGTTTGAACAGTGGTTAAAATCACAGGGTGATGAACGAGGAATACGCGATTTTGAAAAAATGCAGGAATTGGCTGATAAACATCAATTGAGCTTGTTTAAGGATTATTCTATGCCGGCCAACAACCGTATTCTTGTCTGGAATAAGTGCTAAAGAGAAGCGAGGCTGTTTATTTCAATTCAGATTTTGCGACTCTGGTATTTTCTTTGGGCAATAACTCACTCAATTTAACCAGTTCAAAATCAGTCATCAAATTGGGGAGTTCTTTGGAAAGAAACTCATATGTTTCGGCATATGGGTGACAAATAACAACTACATGCCCTCTTAGCAGTGCTATTTTCTTGGCTTTTTCCAACTGACGGCTGAGAATTTCAGATAACTCTTCAAGATTTGTGTGGTGATCTAAAAATATATCCCTGCCAATTGTTGCCAAACCAACCCCTTTAGCTGTTCTCTGTGCTATCGAAGCAGTACTGGTTTTTGAATCAAGAAAATACCAGTCCTTTTGTTGTGCCATTTGCATAAGCCAGTGCATTTTCTCACTATTCTGAGTTAGTAAGCTGCCCATATGGTTGTTAAACCCAACCAGATTTGGAACTGAACCTGCACTGTGCAAAAAAGTTTCAATAAATTGTTGTTTTTGCATATCGGAAAAAAGAGCACCTGGCCCTAAAAGATCAGGTCTGGTGAAAGCTTCCATGGGCAAGTGCATAATCACTTCATGGCCATTTTTTGTGGCCATATTAGCAATATTTGTCGCATGGGGTGTATGCGGTAGAATTGCCAGTGTCAGCTGTCCTGGGAGTAATACAATATCGCTTGCAATCACCGAGTTATCACCTAAATCATCAATGACGATTGATATTCTAGGCTTTGGTTTTGCAAGTGTTTTTTCAAATGATGCATTTGCATTAGCTAAACCAGCCAAAACAATCGCAATCAATACAAACAGGACTCTTAACAGCATTGATTCACTACTCAACTCACTATTTATTCGACAGCAGATTATAGGCCTGTAATATTTGCGGGTCATCCAATAAGCTCACATTATATGGATTTTTTTTCTCTTTTTTATCAAACTCAACATCTGGCTTTACACCTAAATCCTGTATTTTGCTCCCCTTGGGAGAGAAATACTCAGCACTGGTTAGTTTTATTCCTGAGCGGTGATTCAATGGAATAATCGACTGTATTGATCCCTTCCCATAGGAGGTTTCACCGAGAATCAACGCCTTATGATGATCTTGCAAAGCTGCAGCAAGAATTTCGCTCGCAGATGCTGAGCGTCCATTAATAACCACCACCACTTTTAAATCCTTAAAAGGTGCATATTGTGAAGCATTAAAAATTTCATTGGCATCATCGGTTCGACCACTGGACACTAATAGTCTTCCCTCGCTGATAAAAAGATCTGATAGATTGAGCGCTGCTTCCATCACCCCTCCTGGATTATTCCTTAAATCTATTATCAGGTTTTCATATCTGGCAGTAGGGAACATCTGAGTAACCGCATTAACAAATTCCTCAAGACTATTAAGAGTGAACTGGGAAATTGCCACATAACCAGTGTTATTGGGTAGTTTTTCACTAAAAACGCTTTCCAACAGAATTATTTCTCGACGAAGTTCAAAGTATTGTGGTTTTGGGAACTGACTGGCTGCAATCGTTAGCCCAACAATAGAACCAATCTCTCCTTTCAACAAAGAAAAGGCTTTTTCTGCAGGCATAAATTTAATTGCTTGCTGATTGATATGAGTGACCACCATACCCGACTTAATTCCAGCTCTGAAGGCAGGACTATTGCGCACCACTTCGGCAACTTCGATACCAAACTTGTGATTTGTAAAACTCATTCCTACGCCAGCATATTCACCTTCATTATCGGTATTAAAACGTTCGTACTCCTTTGGCGAAAGATATCTGGAGTGGACATCCAGACTACCGACCATCCCTTGGATTGCGGCCCGTATAAGGGTTGCATCATCAACAGGCTTCACATATTGTGACTTGATCTGATAATAGGCTTCGGTAAAAGCACGTAACTCATTTAACGGGAGAGGTTCTGCTTTTGGCTTAACACTGGCAATCACCGGAATCGAACAAATAACAGAAACAAGTGCGATTACAATCATATTAATCACTGAACTTTTACTACCAGCTAGCATCTGCGATTACTCAAGTTTGTATAAAGTACCTTTAAATATAACCAAGCTGTGAGGATACAACAACGGATTTTATTGTCATAATAGTAATTAATAGACACAATGATTATTAGTCGCAAACATTTCTCATTGATAAACAGGGCATAATCTATCCAATGACCAGCAGCGTAAAAAAAATCGGACTGCTTTTAATACTAACCATTGTTCTGGCTTATAGCAGCTTTCCCTGGTGGGCTTCCAGCCTGGTGAAACAAATATTACCAGAGGACTTTTCAATACAACGGTTAGAACTTGGTTACCCTGACTGGAAAGGTCTTAAGGTTGAACAATTATATATTTATTATCACGATATTGAAGTCTCCTTATCGAATATTAGTACCAACTTTTCACTTAATAACATTCAGATAGATCAAATCACACTCAAACTACCCGGGCAAAAGGTTCAAAACACATCGCAGTTGCCCACTAACCTGCTCAATATTCCCGAACTCCATTTTTCTGGTTTAATCAAAAAAATAAATCCTGTTCAACTTCAGGTATCCAGTGTTGCTATTCAATATGATGATTATCAGTTTTATCTTGCTAATTTAAAGGCGATAGTCAAACCACTCACAGATATTCCCGCAAGGCTGGCAATTGAGTTTGAACTAAAGCCAAATCCCTTTTTGCCACACCAGAATGAAGTTCAACTTTCAAGTTCGATTACTTCAACGGAACTAAGCACTGAATTGGCTATCAATAATCAGAAATTACTCACACTCGACTATCTAAATCAAACCAGCACTTTGAAATTGTTAGCAACCTTTAATACCGGCCAACTAATTCCATTGATATCACCGTATCTGACAGAAAAGCAGATAAAAATATCAGATTATACAGTCAAGGGAACTTCCGAGATCATTATGACTCAGGATAAAAAAGATAAGAATCTAACTAGCGAAATAAGCTTCCAGGGAAACCTTTGGTCAAATCTACAGCAAGCCCCCCCTGCTTTACTAAAATTAAATGCGTCGTCGAGCTCGAGAAAATTTCCCTTTTTACTCGATATGCAAATTGAAGGAGAAATGGAAAAAGTATTTACACTAGATTCAATCAAACTACAAAGTCCAAAATTTAATGCGACAAGTCAACTAAATATTATGAAGGATCGCCTTCGCATCACTAATTTTCAAGTGAGCAAGACTTTCTCCGAAATAAATCTTCCTGAGAATAATACTAAAATACAGCACCTTAGTATCAATTCGACTGTTGATGACTTTGCTGTCCCACTATCTGACGCCAGCCAGATAAAAATTAACTCCCAGTTTAGTAATGCTTCTCTTTTTGCCACCCGCTTGCAATCTACACCTCAAGCTAAAGCGAAAATTTCTGGCGATATTGCCATATCGATTTTACCAAAATCTAACTCACCAGAAATGATACTCTCAGGAAAACTGGAAGTGACTCAAATTGAAATACCTGAACTACTAGAGTCGGCAGCGGCTAAAATTATTGTGCAAATCAGTAATATTAACGAGAGCCTGACGAATGGCAAACTCAACGTGGATTTTGAAGATCATAATAGCAAAATAAGCAATACTCGTTACCGTAATATAAAATCAAATATTGAAATAGAATTGACGAAAGAAGGCGCATCTGGTGAGGGCCAACTATATTTTGACGACATATTAATCTCACCACTCTCACTAACGGCCAACCGCTCTCCTCAATCCATTGAATTAATACTGGCTGAAAACCAACTCAATATAACTTTACTTAATCGACTAATCAGACAAAATCTGACAACAGGTTTTCCTCTAATTAAAATTCTTAAAGGAGAAATAACTCATTCAGGCAGTATCGATAAGATTTTAGATAGTCCATCTTCACTAATTGTTGACAATCAACTAAAAATAAATCGTGGAGAATTATTGTATGAAAAAAATCATGCCGAAAATATCAACCTCTCAATGGCAGTTCATTCTTATGACCCCTTACTCGCAGAATCAAAAATTACAGTCGAAGAGGTTAATCTGGCCAGCGGGCTGGTATTGGAAAATTTATCCATACAAGTAAAGAAACCAGATAATGAACGCCTTGAAGTTAGAGATTTATCACTCGATCTTCTCTCAGGTCAACTAACTTGTTCAGCAATAAACTTTCAACACGGAATATTTTCGCCGACAACATTAGAGCTAAATGACATTTCGTTAACTGAATTGATATTTTTTACTGAACTAGAGAACCTATATGCTACAGGCCAACTTGATATCAGTATTCCACTTCTTTATGAAGATAATTCAATTATCATTAAAAATGCTGAATTTAAATCTCTCAATGAGGGGGTGATTAAATTTAATAGTGAAACACAGCTGGAAAACGACAATATTGCACTAGCTGCATTAAAAAACTTTCATTATAAGGCGCTTAATGGTCATTTTAACTATAACGAAAAAACGGGTCTCTATCTAATTAAAATTCATCTGCTTGGAGCAAATCCAGACTTGTATGATGGCTTCCCAGTTGATTTTACATTTAATATTGACGGTAATCTTCCCGGCGCATTTAAGTCTCTGTTATTAACTGGCAGCTTCGAACAATCGATTCTAAGCTCAATCAATAAGAAAAATGGGGAAAATGACTAAAAATCAAAATATTCAGTTCAAATTCAGTCATTTTATCTTATGATATGAAATACGGATAATCTATGAGGGATAATTAATGTTTAAGATTGTAAGTATTACTATGATGGCCATTATTATTATGGCCTGTAACCCAACAGTCAGAGTAGAAGCCCCAACAGAACCTATTAGAATTGAAGCCAATATAACCATCAAGCACGAAATTAAAATAGTCGTCCAGAAAGATGTTGAAGAACTTCTTGAAGACGAAGATTTATTTTAATTTAGAACTAATGTGGAAAAATAAGAAATAACGGATATCGAGGAAAGAGCTATGAAAAATTTGATTAAAACGGTACTGGTACTTTTATTTGCAACTACCACCTCAGTTTTTGCATCGGCGTTAACTGCGCCAAAAGCAGCAGGTATTATTGGTGAACGTTTTGATGGGTATGTTGCTGTTGTTAGTAAAGCAACACCAGAAATTAAATCATTAGTCGACAGTGTCAACAAAAAACGTAAAATTCGTTATAAAGAAATTGCTAACAAACGCCAACAACCACTAAAAAAAGTAGAGTTGATTGCTGGAGAAGCTGCAATTAAGAAAACCCTTAGTGGCAATTATGTTTTCTTAAAAGGCAAAGGCTGGGTAAAAAAATAAAGATTTACTCGGAAGTATTCATGCTTTAGTAAACTAATCAGCTAAAGCATTATTGATACACGACTCTCTGTTACTGAATGCCCGGTAAAACTCCGCTAGTGCGGGGTGCTTTTCCTGCCATAAGATATCCTTGTGACGGAAATTTAGGTAATTAAGTCCACAGAGCAGATTAATATGAAGAATACAATATTCTTCAGGCAATAAGGATAGTTTATTTTCAATCACAGCTAGAGTTCGCTTGATAGCATCCTTATTCCTTTTCATCCAAAAATCGGAACCAGAACCCTCTTGACTTCTTATGTCCTCAATTCGCTTTGCAACACAAACATCAATCAATCCAGAACAAATTGAAACGAATGATTTAAGTCGCCAATCAGCATAAATAGTATT
>CBDUHU010000055.1:0-11594 GCA_965366725.1 uncultured Kangiellaceae bacterium | reverse complement strand
AAGCTATCGAAGAAGCATCAGAAAATTATTTTATTTGGTAGCGGTAATACCAAAATAGAATTTACCTACGCCAATGACCGTGGTGATGTTATGTCACGGACGCATAAATTTGAGGGAGTCATTCCCAATATGCAACGCCGTTTTCGTGAGACTGAATCAATGGCAGTGCGCGAAGAGCTACAAAAATATATGACAACTCAGTCCTGTCCTTCCTGTAAAGGCAGCCGACTAAAAATAGAAGCGCGTAACGTACTCATTAAAAAACGAAACCTTCCCAGCATCACTGCAATGCCAATTGATGAAGCATTGGCGTTTTTTAGCAAACTGAAGCTACCGGGTAAAAAAGGTAAAATAGCGGATAAAATATTAAAGGAAATTTGCTCACGACTTGAATTTCTGGTGAATGTAGGACTGGAATACTTATCAATGGAACGCAGTGCCGATACGCTTTCCGGTGGCGAAGCACAACGTATTCGTCTGGCCAGTCAGATTGGTGCCGGGTTAGTTGGAGTTATGTATGTGTTGGATGAACCTTCCATTGGGTTACATCAAAGAGATAATGAGCGCCTGTTAAAAACTCTGATTCATTTACGCGATCTGGGCAATACCGTAATAGTCGTTGAACATGATGAAGATGCAATTCGTCAAGCCGATTATGTGCTGGATATTGGTCCCGGTGCGGGAGTTCACGGTGGTCACATTGTCGCCGAAGGTCAATTAAAGGATATTTTGAAAAACAAGAAATCACTCACCGGCCAGTATCTCTCTGGCAAACAATCAATCGAAATTCCCAAACAGAGAAATACCGCTACTGACAACCAGCATCTGTTCCTCACTGGCGCTACAGGAAACAATTTACAGAGTGTCCAACTAAAACTTCCGGTAGGTATCTTTACCTGCGTTACCGGCGTTTCAGGTTCCGGCAAATCAACCTTGATCAATGATACTCTTTATCCAATTGCCGCCACCCAGCTGAATAAAGCAACAACATTAACCCCGGCACCGCATAAAACTTGTGAAGGGATGGATTTATTTGACAAAGTTGTGGATATTGATCAAAGCCCTATAGGTCGTACTCCACGTTCAAACCCGGCCACTTACACAGGCATATTTACCCCGGTACGCGAATTATTTGCTGGCACTCAGGAATCACGATCGCGCGGTTACAAACCTGGCAGATTTAGTTTTAATGTAAAAGGTGGTCGCTGTGAAGCTTGCCAGGGCGATGGTGTTATCAAGGTAGAAATGCACTTTCTACCTGATGTTTATGTCCCCTGTGATATTTGTAAAGGCAAGCGCTATAACCGCGAAACTCTGGATATTACTTATAAAGGGCAAAATATCCATCAGGTACTGGATATGACCGTTGAAGATGCACGTGTTTTCTTTGAAGCAATCCCCGCGATTTCCAGAAAACTTCAGACACTAATTGATGTAGGCCTTTCGTATATCCGACTTGGACAAGCCGCAACAACATTATCCGGTGGTGAGGCACAGCGAGTTAAACTATCTAAAGAACTAAGCAAGCGAGATACTGGTAAAACACTCTATATTCTCGATGAACCAACTACCGGCCTCCATTTTCATGATGTCAAACAACTATTGGCAGTACTTCATCGGTTACGTGATCATGGCAATACGATTCTGGTTATAGAACATAATCTGGATGTAATCAAAACTGCTGACTGGGTGATTGACCTGGGGCCAGAAGGTGGTAACAAAGGTGGCCTCATTATCGCTGAAGGAACACCGGAAGATGTCGCTAAAATTAAAGGCTCACACACAGGAAGTTTTTTAAAAGATATACTTAAATGATAAAATGCTGTTAACCCTCTAATGAAACCCGTATCAATCCACAATTCCACTCATTACCACTGGGGACCCCAGTGCGATGGGTGGCACCTGGTTCAAACAGCGCAATTAAGTGTTATTCAGGAAAAGATACCGCCAGGCGGTCACGAATCACCACATTATCATAAACAGTGTGAACAATTCTTTTTTGTACTCTCGGGAGTCGCCAGTATTACCCTCGACGGTATCAGTCATACCCTGCATTCACATCAAGGTATTCATGTTGCGGCGGGAATAGTCCATCAGGTTAGCAATAACGACCAGCAAGATCTGATTTTTACCGTTACCTCTGCGCCTCCCAGTCATGGCGACCGTGTAGAAATACTTGAACAGGAGCCATAATGACAAAGGTACTGGTTATTGGTTACGTCTGGCCAGAGCCTGATTCCTCTGCCGCAGGCTCGCATATGTACTCGTTGCTTAAATTATTTAAGCGGCAGGACTGGCAGGTTACCTTTGCCACACCTGCACAAAAAACAGACCATATGATTAACTTGTCAGATGACGAAATTGACAGCGTAGAAATTCGCCTCAACTGCAATAGTTTTAATCAGTTTATTGCCGAATTAAATCCTGATATGGTTCTTTTTGACCGATTTATGATGGAAGAACAGTTCTCCTGGCGAGTTGAGCAAACCTGTCCCGATGCATTGAAAATATTGGATACCGAAGATTTACAATGTTTGAGAGCTGCGCGTCAGAATGCCCTGAAAAATAACCGCACTCTCATTCAGTCAGATCTGATGAGCGATCTTGCCAAACGTGAAATTGCAGCAATATTACGCTGTGATCTTTCTTTAATCATTTCTGATGCTGAAATGCAATTACTCCAGGATACCTATAAGGTTGAACAAAGTCTTCTTTACCACTTGCCATTTATGATTGAGTTAACTCAACCATTAGCACCCGCAAAAACCTTTGAGCAACGCCATCACTTTGTCACCATCGGTAATTTCCGACATGCGCCAAATTGGGATTCAGTGCTATATTTGCAACAAATATGGCCACAGATCAGAACCGCAATCCCAACAGCTGAACTCCATATTTATGGATCTTACCCACCGAAAAAAGCAACCGCACTGAACAACCCGAAAACCGGATTTCTAATAAAAGGCTGGGCGGAAAATGCCCACCAGGTATTGGCTGATGCCCGTGTCTGTCTGGCGCCACTACGCTTTGGCGCAGGGATCAAAGGAAAACTGATTGATGCCATGCAGGTCAACACACCTAGCGTTACAACGCCAATTGGCGCAGAAGGAATGGCTGGCGACAATCCATGGCCCGGAGTTGTCGCCGAAACAACCGAGTCAATCGCAAGTGCGGCGATTGAACTTTATCAGAATGAAGATAGCTGGAACAAAGCTCAGTCATCTATTAGCCAGATATTAGAGACTCGTTATGATGCTGAAAAGCTTGGTAAAAACCTGATTGATAAAATCCAGTCCTTACGCAACAAACTTCAGCAGCATCGCCAGAATAACTTTATTGGCGCAATGCTTCGTCACCATTCAATGAGAAGTACGGAGTTTATGTCCCGCTGGATTGAAAGTAAAAATAAACTTGAGGCACTCGCCGACAACCAATCAACCAGCAAAAGGTAATCTCTTTGCTCCATCAATTAATCATTCTATCGGCTAGCCATTTTTTAGATAATCAAAACCCAGAGTAAACCGAAACTTATACGTCCCGTGACTCGCTACACTGCCAGCAAGCCCCAAACTGAGCCTCATTAATTTCAGTACAGTGGCTACATTGCCAAGTCTGTTCGGGATTCGCCTCTGTATGAGTGTATTTATTGATCAATTCTTTTGCCTTAGCCTCTAGTTCTTCATCATGTAACCAAACTTCGGGCCAGTTAATGGTTCCAACTCCGATACCGTAACTTTCCATATTTTCATTTTTAATAAAACTGGAAATCCCATTGTTGGCAAGAATGTTTTTGATGTGATTAACCGAAATAGTATTTTCATGTGAATAAACTTTAATCATCTGGTTTCCTTATCTGTTAGTAATAAAATGACTACTGTTAATAGGGTTACTGTAACAACTGATAACCTGATGCCTGCAACTCTGTAGATAATGTCATGGCTGACAGCCCTAGCTGAACTGAATCAATCATTTCACTTTTTTCAATTCCATTAAAATAAGCGCTTTGACCACACTGATAGAATTTGACCCCTTTTTTTGTCAACTGTTCAATTAGTTCAATGCTTGGGTTATTCACTCCATAGCGTTTCATATAAGCACTATTAGTCAGTCCACTATAACTCGCTTTGCTATGCAAAATCACCGCAATATCCATGTTCGACAGAGCAACTCCGTTAATTGCATGCATATTAATATAACGAGCAACACTTTCAATATAGCCATTATGTCGTTCTGGATCAGCGACATTTTTTGATATATCAAACACTGCTTTGTAGACAAATCCTTTTTTTAGAGGAACATCCTTTTCTGTCACTTTAAAAACCGGCCCATAGTCGGTAAATATTGGTCCGGTTATCGGTTCCCTGGCAAACAGAGGCTTTCCAGTGGCCATCAAAATAAACAACCCCCCAAAGATAAAAACAGCTGATTTTCTCATTATAATGACTTCCATTTGGTTACTTAGGTTAATCAGCTTATCGTAAAACGACTAACTCATCAAAAATAAGAATTTGGTTACAATTATGGAACAGCAGCACGAATATATATCCAGAAAAATTATAACAATATGATTTTTATGGAGTATTTGTCTGTTATCACCAGCAATAACAAGTCTGAATTAGTAACAGACTTCCCCTTAAATGGGTAAAACACCAATAAGAAACAATAAATTTAACTTGATCTCACAAACGACTTATCTATAATGACGATTCGTCAAATGACGAACCGTCACTTATGAAAGATGAGGTTATTATGAGTCCACGAACTTTAAGCGAAAGCGAGTTTGCAGCTCGAGAAAAAGAACTGATAGAGCTTGCAAGGGCGCTGGCAGAAGATCAGTGCCTGACAAATCTGACTATCGATAAGTTAGTTGCTGCTTCCAGTTATTCAAAAGGAACCATCTATAAACACTTTGAAGGTAAGGAAGATCTGCTACTAGCAATTTGCAATACCTGTATTCAGGAAATGCAGGCATTATTTATTCGTGCTCTGGCCTTTGATGGAAGCAGTCGAGAGCGGATGGTTGCAGTTATGGTGTCATATATAATCTGGGCAAAACTTCACCCTTCTCAATTATTTGCGGTACTGTCAGCCCACTCTCCAAGCGTCACCACCTGTAGTTCGGACGAACGAAATGAAACCCACCATCGCTGCGAAGCCCAGTTGATGGCCTTATTAAACGATGAAATTAGTAAGGCAATAGAAGCAAATGACCTGACTTTACCCGAAGATATGACTTTTGAGCAGGTGACTTTTGCCATGTGGTCTTCTCACTGGGGCGCGATGGCATTGATTATGAGTAAAGGTAACTCTGAAAAGCTGCAATCAATGGTATTAGAACGAGAATCTTATACCAATACACGATTAATTCTCGACGGCTTTGGTTGGCGGCCTCTTTCAACCGAATGGGACTACCGAAATACGGTTAAAAAAATTGCTCATGAAATTTTTCAACCTGAAATTGATGCTCTGGAAAAACAGGGCACACCATTTGTTTTTATCTAACATGATTTCACTAAACTTTATTTTAGCTAACACTTGAGAAAACCACTATGGAAAAATTTTCGAATAGCATTCTCAACAACAAGTGGCTGGTAATTGTCACTATGTTGCTGATGGTTGGTATAGCAACCCACGGCGCAGTCAACTTATTTACCGGTGAATTTAATTTACCATTTAAAAGTGACTACAAAACCTTTTTTAAAGAAGATAATCAACAACTCAACGACTTTCTCGATTTACAAAAAATTTATAGCAAAAGTGATAATGTTGCCATCATTGTCGCGCCGGATAATGGTGACATATTTACCAAACGAAACTTAACAGCAATATGGGAATTAACTCAGGAATCATGGTTTATTGAATTTAATTCCCGGGTAGATTCCATTACGAATTTTCAATATAGCTATGCAGAAGAAGATGATGTTATCACCGAGGATTTGGTTTTAGAGGCAGAGGAGTTAACCGACGATGGTGTTTCGCGCGCCAGGAAAGTTGCCTTGGCAGAACCATTACTGATTAAGAAACTTATTTCAGAAAAAGGTGATGTCGCAGTTGTTAATGTAACCATTCGATTACCAGGCATTGATAAAACGAAAGAAGTGCCAATCACCGCTAATTCAGCCAGACAAGTTCGCGATATGTTTGCTGAAAAGTACCCTGATATCAAGTTTATGCTTTCTGGTATGATCATGATGAACACCAGTTTTCCTGAGGCTTCAAAAGCGGATAGCTCTCTATTGATGCCGATTATGTTTCTGGTAGTAATTATTACTATTCTGATGTTGCTAAGATCCTTTACCGGTACAATTGCGACCGTCGTTATTATTCTTACCAGTATCGCAACAACAATGGGGATATGGGGTTGGTTAGATGGGTATTTAACCGGACCTTCAGCCGCAGCTCCCATCATGATTCTGACATTAGCGGTTGCCGACTGTATCCATCTGTTATCAACCTTTTACTATAATATGCGTCACGGTATGGAGAAACGTGCTGCTATTACTGACAGTTTAAGAGTCAATATGCAGCCAATATTTCTCACCAGTATTACCACCGCGATTGGCTTTTTAACCATGAATTTTTCCGATGCTCCTCCCTTTAGTGATTTAGGCAATCTGGTTGCAATGGGAGTGACTTTTGCTTTTATTTATTCAGTTACACTTTTTCCAGCCTTACTATTATTGTTACCGGTTAGAGTTAAGCCGACCATAGAGCACAAGAAAGATATGATGGATAAACTCGCTGACTGGGTGATCCAGCATAGAAAATGGTTATTGCCTGTGACCACTGTTGTTATTGTTTCCATGGCTGCATTTGTTCCAAAAAATGAACTCAATGATGATTTTGTTAAGTACTTTGACACCCGCGTGCCTTTCCGTCAGGCAACTGATTTTTTGCAGGAAAATATGTCAGGTATGACAACCATAGAACTTTCTTTTAACTCAAAAGAAAGCAGTGGCATCAATAATCCTGAGTTTATAAAAGTGGTTTCAGATTTTGCTGACTGGTTACGCGAACAACCGGAAGTTGATCACGTTAATACGATAACTGACATACTCAAACGACTAAATAAAAATATGCACGGCGACGACCCATCATGGTACAAATTACCCGATCAGCAGGAACTTGCCGCTCAGTACTTATTACTGTATGAAATTTCTTTACCACAAGGACTTGATGTCAATAACCAACTGAATGTGGATAAATCATCAACCAGAATCATTGCGACTTTTACCAACCTTAGTTCCAATGAAACGATGAATATGGAGCAGCGTATACTTGATCGATTTAATGCGCTAAATACTGATTATGAATTGCGTCTGGCTAGTCCATCGTTGATGTTCGCTCATATCGGAGCCTCCAATATTACCAGCATGATACAAGGATCTTTAATCGCATTACTTTTAATCTCTATTTTACTGGGCTTCGCACTTCGTTCAGTCAAGTTTGGATTGATTAGTCTACTTCCTAACTTGATGCCAGCAGCCATTGGATTTGGCGTTTGGGGACTAGCTGTTGGTGAAGTAGGTCTGGGATTGTCGGTTGTAATGGGGATGACATTAGGTATTATCGTTGATGACACAGTACATTTTTTAAGCAAATATATTCGAGCTCGTCGGGAAAAAGGTTTAAGTTCCGAAGAAGCAATTCGCTATAGCTTTGCCAGCGTCGGCCGTGCACTCTTTATTACCACTATGGTACTGGTTGCAGGATTTCTGGTGATGGCAACCTCAAGCTTTAAAATCAATGCCGACATGGGCTTATTAACGGCAATGACCATCCTGATCGCATTGTTGGTGGACTTTCTATTTTTACCTCCATTATTGATGGTGCTAAGAAGCAAAAAAGACCTAAAAACCGCTGTAGAAGAAGATGCGAAAGAACTAATTGAAGCAACCCAGCAACAGTAACAAGTTCCGCTTTCAGGAAAACTGGAAGCGGAAGTTAACAAAGAATTGAAAATTAAAAACGTCCAATTTGGAGACACCTATGAATTTAATAAACCCTGGCAATTTATTTAAGGTTGCCACTTTTGTCATTGCCACAAGTTTCATTGTTTCACCTGTTATTAACGCAGGCGAAGCTGAAGATAAAGGACTGGCAATATCTAAGGAAGCCAAAGACCGTGATTATGGCTGGAAAAATAGTCAAGCTGATATGCAGATGTTATTGCGCAACCAGTATGGTGAATCATCCTCTCGGCAAATGAGCATAAAATCGATGGAGCAGGAAAATGACGGTGACAAAAGTCTCACCGTTTTTAATTCACCTAACGATGTTAAAGGAACAGCTTTTCTCAGTTTTTCACACCCAACTTCAAATGATGAGCAATGGTTATATTTGCCAGCATTGAAACGCGTCAAAAGAATCTCGTCACGCAATAAATCAGGGTCATTTATGGGCAGTGAATTTTCGTTTGAAGACTTGACATCATTTGAAATTGAGAAATATAGCTATAAATATCTCAAAGATGAGATTATTGATGGTCTTGACTGCTGGGTTATAGAAAACTACCCAAAGGATAAATATTCAGGATATAAGCGCCGTATTGTCTGGATTGATAAAACCGAATATCGCACATTGAAAACAGAGTTTTATGATCGTAAGAATACGCTGTTAAAAACACTAACAATGAGCGAACATAAAAAATATCTCGACAAATTCTGGCGAGCTTCCAAACTGGAAATGGTTAATCACCAGTCTGGAAAAAGCACTTTACTCAGTTGGGAAAACTACCGCTTTCAAACGGATCTCAATGAGAAAGACTTTAGCAAAAATGCACTAAAACGGGCCCGTTAAACAGCAGGCCTTTAACCCACCCCTTTCCATGGAGTTAGTTGTCTGGATGAGGGATTAATCCAAAAATAACGAGAATAATATGATTAAAAAACCAGCTTTTCTAGTAATGGCAATGATGGCAGCCGGTATAGGCCAGCAATCAATCGCTAATGAGTTTGAAATACGTGGTAATGTTGAACTACAAGCGCGCTTTTTTACCGAAGACGCGCTGTTTTCAACTCAACATGATTCTTACTTTTCCGCAGCAGCTGCACCAGAGTTTTATTGGAGCTGGAACGATGGAAAAGATTCATTAGAGTTTGTACCCTCTGCCAGGGTTGACCAACATGATGATGAAAGAACCCATATGGATATCAGAGAATTTAGCTGGTTACATGTTGGAGATAACTGGGAAAGTCGAGTTGGCATCAGACGCGTTTTCTGGGGAGTGACTGAATTTCAACACCTGGTTGATATTATCAACCAGACAGATACCGTTGAAGATATTGATAATGAAGATAAACTCGGTCAACCAATGGTTAATATTTCATTAGTCAAAGACTGGGGAATTGTTGACTTTTATGTTCTTCCCTATTTTAGAGAGCGTACCTTTACTGGCGAAGAAGGACGGCCGGGAATACCATTTATTAATTCAGACATTGCGCTATATGAAGATGATGATGAAGAAAATCATATCGATTTTGCGGTTAGATGGGCTCATAGCGTCGGTGATTTTGACCTTGGCCTTTCGGTTTTTGATGGAACCAGCAGAGAACCAACATTGGTAGTACAGCCCGACATCGTCGGAATACCGGAACTACCATTTCCGCTAGTCCCTTATTATCAGCAAATCACCCAGTATGGTTTTGATATGCAGGCAACTATTGACGATACATTATGGAAGGTTGAAGTAATTCATAACCAGAACAACAATGAAGATTATAGTGCACTTCAAGGTGGTTTCGAATATAGCCAATATGGCGTATTTGACAGTGTCGCTGATCTGGGCTGGCTAGTGGAATACGGTTGGGATGAGAGGGGCGAAGATGCTTCTAATATTAATCAGAATGACTTGTTTTTTGGCAGTCGACTGGCATTTAACGACGCAGAATCAAGTGAGATCCTTATGGGCGTTAGTTACGACCTGGATCATCAGTCTAAGAGCTTTTTGATGGAGGGAAATCGTCGATTTGGTGATTCATTAAAAATTTCTTTAGATATTCGTTTGTTCGACTCTGATGAACCAGAAGATCCAGTTTTCAGATTTAGAATGGATGATCATGTACAGGTAACAATGCAATATTTTTATTAATTGTGCCATTCTGCCCCCTGGTGGGGGCAGAAGTTCCAGTTATGTATTTCCAATCAGATGTTTCCTCTAGACCCTCCTCCGCATAACTGCTAACTCTGTTATCAATTACTGACAGACATTAGATGATAAATATCGTCTTAAGCATAAAGCCTTTTTAAATACGATAAATATAAGACAGTCAACAAGCTATTAAGCCAATATCAGCGCTAGATCCCACTTAAATAACCACCAAAAATTAATAAATTATGAGATACATCAGGCATTCTCATTCCTACACACAAAATGATGTGCTAACCTAGCGGGATCGCTTAGACTTAACAACTCACATGTAATCAGGATCATTCGCTTATGGCAAAAGCCCCATCAACCTACAATACTTCACTCGATCAGGTGCCAGCGTCTATTCAAGCAGAGTTACTAATTACTGTTGATGAGATTAACAAGTCTTGTGAAAATGTAGTGATGATCTGGTTATTTGGCAGTTATGCTCGTGGCGAAGCGATTAATGATCGACGTTTAGATCCAGAAACAGGCACTATGTCTGAATATCACTCAGATGTTGATGTACTGGTGATTACTCAGGGAATACGCATCAATGATGTCAAAACAGAAAAGAAATGGCACAAGCTGGCAGATCGACTTGAAAATCATCCAGAGATATCTTCCCATATTCATCTTATTTATGAGTCATTAGAGAGAGTTAATGAGGCTTTAAGTTATCGTGAATATTTTTATCATGATGTGATTACTGAAGGCATTGTATTGTTTAATGACAGTGTCACCCTGGCCAAACCCAGAGAACTATCGGCCGCAGATCGACGTGCACGTAGTATTGACTACCTGAATGAACTCTATGAGCAGGCAAACGGGTTTAAGCAAGGGGTTGAACTTTATTATCAATTAGACAACTACCGTTTAACGATGTTTAGTTTACATCAGATGACTGAGCATTTATTTAAAACCTATTTGCTGGTGTTTACTCACTATAAACCTCGAACACATGATCTGATGAATATGCTGGTTCGAGTAGCAACCATCGATTCCACTGTGGAGAATATCTTTCCTCGCACTAGTGAAGAAGAGGAAGATCGATTTACATTTTTTGTTAACTCTTATGTTAATGCTCGTTATAAACTTGATTATCAGGTTGAACCGGAAGTACTCGATTATTTAATTGCCAGAGTTGCTGAATTTCAGCAGTGGATGTTGCCTGAGTGCTTGACAAAAATTGATAGTTTTGTTCCTGAGAATAATTTTTCCAAAAACTTTGTGCAAACTGGTGAGTTTCTGGATTTAGATAAATTGAAAAATTCCCCGCTTCCACAAGCACTTGTTTATCAGCAGCTAGAAGCATTGAAATTGAAAGTTGAAGAAATTCGTATTAAAGACGAAATCCTGGAACAGAAGGATAAAAATTTAAGAACCAAAGAAAGGCGTTTGAAACTTGAGAGAAAGGAAAAACGAGAGGCATTGGAAAGAGAAAGGAAACTACGTGAAGAACACG
>CBDUHU010000054.1:0-11708 GCA_965366725.1 uncultured Kangiellaceae bacterium | reverse complement strand
CTGGATAAAAAATTAAACACACGATTGAGTTACTTAGTAAGATGATACGAAAAATATTATTCAATCCAAAAACTATTTAAAGAAATAAAAATAAATATAGAACGATAGACTGTCTGTCTAAAATTCATGACAGTCTCTCAATCTCTCAATCTCTCAATCTCTCAATCTCTCAATCTCTCAGCGACAGCATTGCTACCTGTTTAAATACTCATAATGAAAGCGTAAATGCTCTTCGATAAATGATGAGATAAAGTAGTAGCTATGGTCATATCCATCATGAATACGCAGTTGTAATGGGTAACGACTTACTTTTGCTGCGGCTTCCAATGCTTCAGGTTTTAACTGCGAGTCTAGAAAATCATCTGAAGCACCTTGGTCGACTTTGGCAGGAACAAATTGGGTCGCTACTCGCATCAGTTCACTGGCATCATGGTTACGCCAGGCAGATTTATCCTCGCCAAGATAAGCGCTAAAGGCTTTTTGTCCCCAAGGACAATTCATTGGATTATTTATCGGGCTAAATGCCGACATAGAGCAATAACGATCAGGGTTTAGCATGGCAATGGTCAATGCCCCGTGTCCTCCCATAGAATGTCCACTGATTGAGCGTTTATTTGAAACCGGAAAGGTTGCTTCTATGAGTAATGGTAATTCATTAACGACATAATCATACATATGGTAATGTTGATTCCAGGGGGCTTGCTTTGCATTAACATAAAACCCTGCACCCTGGCCTAAATCATAACTTTCATCATCAGCTACGCCTTCACCACGTGGACTAGTATCTGGTGCAACAATAGCAATACCAAGCTCGGCTGCAATACGCTGAGCGGCTGCTTTTTGCATAAAATTTTCGTCGGTACAGGTTAGGCCTGAGAGCCAGTACAACACAGGAACCTTTTCTCCACTTGATACTTGCGGTGGTAAGTAGATTGCAAATCGCATAGTACAATTTAACGTTTTTGATTGGTGGCTATATTGCTTGTGCCAGCCACCATAACTTTTGTTTACACTTAAATTTTCAATTCTCATTACAAAACCTCAGTTTATTGCTCAAGGGTCTTCTATAGCAGTTGAGCAATAGTGTTACCATAAATACTACTTGTCAAAATGAATAACTGTGCGGATACTTTCACCTTTATGCATCAACTCGAATGATTTATTAATATCTTCAAGGCTCATGGTATGCGTTATAAAGTCACTTAATTTGAATTCGCCTGCCAAATATCGTTCGACATAATCAGGTAATTCGGTACGGCCTTTTACACCTCCAAACGCTGAGCCACGCCATACTCGACCAGTTACCAATTGAAATGGACGAGTTGATATTTCCTGTCCCGCACCTGCAACACCAATAATCACTGATTCACCCCAGCCTTTATGGCAACACTCTAGCGCTGAACGCATTAAATTAACATTACCAATACATTCAAAAGAATAATCAACACCACCGTCAGTTAATTCAACGATTACATCTTGAATCGGTTTATCGTAATCTTGAGGATTAATGAAGTCAGTTGCACCCAGTTTTTTGGCTAATTCAAATTTACTTTGATTAATATCGATGGCGATAATACGTGATGCTTTTGCCATTGTTGCGCCGATAACAGCAGAAAGACCAATTCCACCAAGACCAAAAATGGCAACTGTGGCTCCAGCTTCAACTTTTGCTGTATTCATTACCGCACCCATCCCCGTGGTAACGCCGCAGCCGAGTAAACAAACCTCTTCTAATGGTGCCTGTTTATTAACTTTTGCTAATGAAATTTCAGGTAATACTGTGTATTCTGAGAAGGTTGAACACCCCATATAATGGAAAATAGGCTGACCATCTTTGTAAAAACGAGTAGTTCCATCAGGCATTAAACCTTTACCTTGAGTTTCACGAATTTTTTGACAAAGGTTAGTTTTACCCGACAAGCAGAATTTACATTCACCACATTCTGGTGTGTATAAAGGAATAACATGGTCGCCAACTTGCACGCTGGTAACACCTTCACCAACTTGTTCAACAATCCCACCGCCTTCATGGCCTAAAATTACTGGAAAAATACCTTCAGGATCATCGCCAGATAAGGTAAATGCATCGGTATGACAAACGCCAGATGCAATGACCTTAATTAGTACTTCGCCTTTGCGAGGAAACATGACATCGACTTCTTCGACAGATAGAGGTTGTTTCGGCCCTCAGGCAATTGCTGCTTTTGATTTAATAAATTGTTCAGCCATTTAAGTTCTCGCTTTATTTTAGATAATAACTAAGTAAATAACATTCTGGTTACTTACTGTTAGTTTCCTGTCCTGATTCACTTAAGGTTATTATAACTATTAAAAAATAAATGATAATATAGCTGTTTAGTAAATAACTATTACATATAGGTAACAATAATGCAGTGGGAAGGAATCAGTGAATTTGTTTATGTTGCAGAAACTGAGAGTTTTACCCAGGCATCAAAGAAAATGGCAATATCGACAGCCCAGGTTAGTCGCCAGATCAGTGCATTAGAGCAACGATTGGGCATAAAATTGTTCTATCGAACTACACGGAAGGTATCGCTTACAGAAGAAGGTAATGTTTTTTATCAGCACTGTCGTAGTGTACTTGATGGTCTGGAAGCCGCCGAGCAGGCTATAACTAGTCTGCAATCGAAACTTCAGGGTAAGATCAGGTTATCGGTTCCGGTAACCTATGGCGAACAGCAGATTTTACCATTGGTGAATGATTTTATGCTGAAATATAGTGGTGTTGAAGTAGTCGCATACCTTAGTAATCGGCAAATTGATCTTGTCGAAGAAGGCTATGATTTAGCTATCCGCCTGGGTAAGTTAAATGATTCGACGATGATGGCAAAAAAGCTGAGTAAAAGAACAAACTTTGTATGTGCATCACCAGCTTATCTGGACATACACGGCATCCCGCACTCTTTGCTAGAACTTAAGAAACATAGTTGTCTCCTGGGAACTCTGGATTATTGGCGCTTTAGAGATTCAGGAAAAGAGAAGAACATCAGAGTCACAGGTAGATTGCGTTATAACAGTGGTTTCGGGCTCGTCGATGCAGCATTGAAGGGGCTGGGGATCGTGCAATTACCGGATTATTATATTAAAAAACACCTAAAAAGTGGAGAGCTAATAAGCTTACTGGATAGTTACCGAATACCTGATGAAGGAATATGGGCCGTCTATCCTCAAAATCGTCATTTATCACCCAAAATAAAATTGCTGGTGGATTATTTGTCTGAACGGCTAACCTGACTTTTAGTCCAATACGCATATACATCTCGACATAAAAACTAGCTAATTTTGTTTACAAAATATATGACCAATTACGTCAACTTGCAGAATGACCTGGATGCCTGGTTACCTGTTGTTGATTAATTAAACTGAATGTCAACTTGTCGGAACTGTCGACTTAGAAAAGAAAGAAGGGCAAGAAAGAAGGGCGAAAGAAGGGGACAGTCAAATAAATTATTGAGGTAGAAATAATGGATGTCCAGAAAGAAATACTTGAATATTCTAACCCGTCATGGATATCGCTTCTGAAGCGTTGGTTGTCAGGCTACATGGCTAAAGAAAGTGAAAATGACTCTGTGAGCAATAAATAAGTGAATCGGTGAATAGTGTATTCAGTACAAGTTTCTGCTGTGCAATGGCTTAGTGTATGTCACTATGTTTGTCTTTTAATTTACTGATGATAATAGCACCGTAGAAGTTTGTGGTTTAATGTAAGAAATACCTGAAAAATCTGACAATATAAAGTATTAGATTCTGTCAGGTATTTCTAGAACTACTCTCAAGCGGTAAGAATAAAACCGCCTGAAAGTTGCAAGTCAATGGATGACTTTTTAGACCTGGCGTATACGGTGAGTTTTCTATCTCACAGCATCATTGTCATGATTTGGATCAGTAATTGATCGTTGGTGAAGGGCTTCATATTCCGTACGGAACCCGTCAATATTGTATTTTTTCTCCAAATTACGAACTTCTTCATTGTATGTATTCAGGTTGTATCTATTCTTAAGAGTTTCCAGCTCATTCCAGATTGGATTACCCGTATTATTGTTTCCGTTATCAAAATCAAACTCCACCATTTGTGGTAAAAACAAGACTGTAGTTTTCAAATAGCAGTAAGTGAGTGAGGTTTGGGGTTCTCCAGAGTGAGAATTAATTGCATTTTGTAGGCGTCCGTTGCAGATACTATAACTTGCACCTGACACAGTATTACCATGGGAACCATTATGAGTTGGACCAGCTGTTCCATTAGACTGATACGTCACCCCGCCTACCCATAAATCATAAGGATTGCCCCAGTTTGGTGTGTCTTCTGCCGCTGCAGAGAGAGCAAATACTGATACTATTACGGCGAGTATTGTTGTGTTGGTTTTCATATGAATTCCTTGTTTTGATGAGTTTATAATTAGTGCTTTGCTAAAAGAAAATAGCTTGTAAAACAGTAATTAAGTCATCTGAATTGGTAAATCACTAGCTAGGTAGAACTTTGGTAAAAATGGTAAAAGTTGGTAAGAAAGCTATCGAAAATAGCGCAAAATCACAGATTGCCGGAGGAAGTTAAGATTAGAGAGTGATACTTTGAGGATCATTGCATCAGGTGGGTTTAGGAAAGAGCTGATAAGATAGGAATATATAGAATACTCATAGATTGTTATGTTGCACTAATAAACTTGACGAATCTCTAAATTTTGATAAAGAATGTTTGGAGAAATACTATGACTGAAATAGAGGATCTTACCCTGAGTCAGAATGAGTCGATAACCCGCTGATATAGATATCAAACTGGGAGAGGGTGTTAAGGATTGTCAGTTGGGTTGAGTGATATTGATATTTGGAGAGGTTTACCGGTGGATAAGCAAAACTTTGTTGTAAAAAAAATGACCAGAAATGAGCTGGATACCGCTATAGCATGGGCTGATGAAGAAGGTTGGAATCCCGGTTATTTCGATGCTGAAAGTTTCTATTCTGCCGATCCTGATGGTTTTTTAATTGGCTTGCTAAATGACGAGCCTATCGCATCCATTTCGGTTGTTCGATATGGTGATAGCTATGGTTTTCTCGGATTCTACATTGTTAAACCTGCCTACCGAGGCATGGGCTATGGATTGCAGCTATGGAAAGCTGGTTTGGCATATCTTGAAGGTAGAAATATTGGTCTCGATGGCGTGGTTGAACAACAAGAGAATTATAAAAAATCTGGATTTCATTTTGCCTATAATAATATTCGTTTTCAGGGGATCAGTGATGGGCAATGTTTAGAAAACAAAGATGTTGTTGATTTAACTGATTTGCCCTTTGGTAAGGTCAATGATTTTGATAGGAAATTTTTCCCCAGCGAAAGAGCTAACTTTCTGAAGCATTGGATTAATCAGAAATCGAGTAAGGCGTTGGCAGTGGTGAAGGACAATGAGTTGGCCGGGTATGGAGTTATTCGCCCGTGTAGAAATGGTTACAAGATAGGTCCTTTGTTTGCCGAAACGGTAAGTTTAGCTGAAACTCTGTTTTTATCTCTTATATCAACTCTAAAAAAGAACGAAGTTTTCTTTCTGGATGTTCCTCAAGTTAATTTATCAGCGATAAAATTAGCTGATAACTATCAAATGAAAATTGTTTTTGAAACTGCAAGAATGTATACAAAAGACTTGCCAGAATTACCGCTTGATAAAATTTATGGGGTCACTTCTTTTGAGTTAGGTTAATCGCTTTTTCTAAAATGTTATAACCAGAACAAAAGAAATGACATGGGTTTTTAAGATTTTCCGATTGCTACTCTGAACCACCTATTAGACCATGTAGGAAGATTTCCCGGTTGTTGGCAATGCTTTTGAGGCAAATAATTCTACCTGTGTGAATGGTTATCCTACAGATAGTTTGGTATACGCTTCTGGTGCATTCTATATTTATGGGAATGACTCTAACGGTAAATTACCAATTTGAAGCTTACTTGAAATCAGGTAACGTCAATACTTTGGTGGTCAGTGCGCCTTTTGAAAGTAATCGCTCTATCGGAATTAATGGGGTTAAGACAGCAATTCAGCATCGGGAGCGGACGCAGTTTATGTTTATAACAATGTTCCAATGAGTCACTGACAATTTGTCAGGTTCAGCGAAAAATCCATCAGGCAATAATGATGTAATCGCAGTGGCTGATCTGGATTCGAGTCTATTCTTTAATGGTAGTAGAAGTGACTTTACATTTAGAATCGAAAGTGGGCATAACGTTAAATTACAATCAGAAGCCAGTGATAACTCGCTATTTATTCCCTTGCAAGAAGCCACTGAATGCAACATGTTTGTTGAAGATAACGGGGCAAGTTGTATGTTTCTCAATAAAAATATTTATTGCACTGTCGTTTTGAAGTAACTTCTATAGGCGGGATCTCTTTGGCTTTTAATAAAGCCTCTAACTAAACCACTGATGGCTAAATGATGGCATTCATAGATGATGGGCCTCTTTGTAATTTGTAATATTGGCTGTACAAGTGAAACTTCTGTAAGGCTGTTTTTCTATAATCAATATAGGTTGCTTGAATGATATTGAACGTTATTCGACTAGAGTTAAGTCTGGTTGGGACACAATATCAGAACAATTGGATGTCACCTGGGGGTTGAATATGGAGCAAAGTTCATAAGGAGCCGAAGTCTTTAAATATACGGCTTCGCAAAAAGGTCCCATATATGTCCGCGAAAGCTGCTTTAGAAAACAAATCTATCGTAATTGTCTAGATTTTATTAGGCTTGTGTACTCGAGGTTGACTATTGAATGTGTAAAATAGGTTAATGAAAGAATTGAAGTCTGATACTTGTGTTTATCGATAAATTTTTTGCTGCTTTGATAGAAATAATTAATATTTTAGAAATAGAATGGGTACGAATGAAGGCATCATGTGAGAATCTAAATCGTTGAGAATTATATTAGCGTGAATATCTTAGATTGAGTTAACTGTTTAGTTCGTGGTTGCCGCTTGAATAATGGCTTTAAACATGATAAAAGTCGTTATATGGAAGAAGTTATTATTACAAAGCTGTTATGCTTAAAGGACTATTATAAATGTCAAAAATCTTAAAAATTACGATCGGTATTATCTCTATTTTAATCCTTCTCTTAGCCGGAAATAGCAACTCGGAAGTTATACTCGATCCAGGTTTTGGAGAACAGGGTCGTGTTAGAGAGAATATTATAAAATCTGATTTTAACGATCAAATTGCTAACGCGGTTATACAGCAACAAGATGGAAAACTGTTGATTGCAGGCTCCAGCAATAATTCTCGCGATAATAATATTATTTTAATTCGTTATGGCATGGACGGAGAATATGATCTTACGTTCGGTAAAAGTGGTGTAGTGACAACTGAACTGAAACAGAATGAATCTGCATCGTCGCTAGTACAACAGTTCAACGGCAAAATAGTTGTTGCTGCCACAAGTCGAGCTTTTAACGCTCCTCATTACGATAAAAACAACGATTTACTAATGCTTCGCTATAACCTGGACGGTACTTTGGATAAAAGTTTTGGTCTAAGTGGTATCGTTGAAAAACTCAACCTCGAAAATGAGACTGATGTTTATTCTGTTATCCAGCAGTTCGACGGAAAACTTGTTGTTGTTGGTGGCTCACGAATATTTAGATTGAACAATGACGGAAGTTTGGATATTCGCTTTGCTGAACAGGGGCAAATAGTACTTCCGCAACAAAAACTCAGCGCTGTAATACAACAATCGGATAAAAAACTCGTAGTTCATGGAAAGGGGTATGTATCTCGTTACCTACCCGCTGGAGAAATTGACATGAGTTTCGGAGTTAACGGAGTGTTCACGTATGACGATAGTAGTAACGGTGATGGTTTTTCAAGGGCGCACTCTATAGTTCAACAATTGGATGGAAAATTACTCATACTTGGAGAGCAAGCTTTGTTAGGACTCACCGTTGATGGGAATTTAGACATTGAGTTTGGTATTGATGGGAAAGTTTCGCTTGCTGATGAAAATATCGTAGGTGAATATCATGCCTTAACTCGGCAGGCAGATGGAAAAATTCTAATTACAGGTCATCAGAGCGGACCCGGTGATTTAAGAGTTCCAACAAATGATTTAGCAATTGTCCGCTTATTGAGCAACGGCAACCTTGATGAGACTTTTGGTGAACAGGGCATTGTAAAGTCAGATATATATGGCAATGAAGATTCAGCAAATGCGATTATATTACAAACTGATGACAAGATTATAGTTGCAGGTAAATCTTATTCTGGTTATTGCTACGGTCCACATAATGTAAATTTGTGTGATTTTGACTCTCTTATAGTCCGTTATGATAGTTCTGGGGTTCTGGATGATAGTTTTGGTCAGCAGGGCGTGGTTACTGATGATAAAATTGTTGACTCAAGAGACTTTGTTACCGATGTAATAAAACAAACTAATGGAAAACTGATTGCTACCGGATCTTCTGTGTACAGAAAATCTCTGCATAACCAGGGAATCGCAGTTGGGATTATGACCCGATTTGAACCAGATGGAAGTTTGGATACCAGTTTTAATGATAATGTGAGCGATAACGCGTTAACTGGTAGATGTGATACGCCTTTATCTGTTATTGAACAAACCGATGGAAAAATAGTAATTGCAGGTACCGATGAGGAAGGCTTGGTTAACATAGCTGTCTGTCGATTTAATAGCGACGGTACTGCCGATATTACTTTTGGTAGTAATGGTGTGGTTGAAAATTCATATAATTCTTTTGGTAATGTTTTAGATATTGTCCAGCAATCTAATGGTGCACTGGTGATAGCTACGCATAATGAACTACTTCGCTTGAACCAGGATGGTAGCCGAGATTTAAACTTTGGTACAAATGGTTTTGCAGAGTTTGAAAACAATTCCCAAATTTTTTCTGTTCATAGTCAACCTGATGACAAATTGATAGTAGCTGGAAGAGTGGGAAGCTATAACAATAGTACTCATGGTAATTTGTTAATTAAGCGTTTTAATTCAGATGGTAGTCTTGATGGGAGTTTTCAATTTGAAAACTTACACAATATACAAGCCGCAACGCGAGCCAATTATTTTCAATTGTCTAATGGAGATTTCATCGTTGGGGCAGGCTTAGCGAATGAAAGTTTTTCCATGATTAAATTTAAATCAGACGGTTCTCTGGATTCAAGTTTTGGAGTCGCAGGTTTATTCACAATTGATTCGTCAGAGACTTGGAATGAAATATTAGCAATGCGATTTTTTGACAATGGTGATTCTATTTTTGCTGTGTCAATTTTAGATGGTGGAAATACAAACTTTGGACTACTTCGATACACCGCTGACGGTAATATTGATAGTGATTTCGGAAATAATGGGGTATATCAATATAATATTACTGCTAGAGATTTTCTCAAAGGGGCTATATTAGAAGATGAACATTTCTATTTGTATGGGCGGTCTTATGCGGACCTACTGTTAACAAAAGTTACTGATTTCCAACGAGTTGAGCTTGTTACTCAACCAGATTTGGAGCTTGTTGAGATTAACGAAGACAGTTCGTATAACCTGGAAGTGCTATCTTCAAACAAGGATGGAGATTTGGGAAATTGGCAGTGGGCACTTGGTCAGGTTCCCACAAGAGGTGAAGTCGACATTTCTATCAATGATAATTCGATCGATATAAGCTATATACCGGCGACTAATTATTATGGTAGTGATAATTTTGATATTTATTTTTCTAATAATCAACAGGAACTAGATAGCATAGCCTTTGATTTTTCTATTTCACCTGTCAATGACGCACCTACAGGCACAGTCATCATTCAAGGTGATTATATTGAAGATCAACTATTGACTGCGACCCAGCAATTAGCTGATGTTGAAGGACTTGGTGATGTCAACTATTCATGGTACAGGGACTCGGAAGAAGTCGCTTCAGGCAGTAATTATTTATTAGGGGACGAAGATGTTGCCAAGAGTATATATGTTGTAGCCGCTTATATTGATGAGCAAGGTAGCTTTGAAAGTAAGAGTTCTGACAATCACATTGTAGGAAATATAAATGATGAACCCACTGGAGAGGTTTCTATTAGTGGGCCAACAATTGAGGGCTCCACTCTATCTGCTTCTAACACTCTGGTAGATTTGGATGGGATTGGAGATATTAGCTATATATGGAAGCGAAACAATCAAGAAATAGCTGTTGGCGATAGCTATACAATAATGTCTGCTGATGTGGGGCACCGATTAGTTGTTAATGCTAATTATACAGATAGTCATGGAACTCCAGAGAGCAAAACTTCGCCTGCTACAGAAAGAATTCAAAGAAAAATTGAAGAGACTGTTGAAAATAAATCAGGTTCTGGTACTTTTTCCATGTTATTTCTGATCGTATTATTCTGTCTCCATAAAGCAATGGAAAGATTTTGTGGGAGCAAATTAAACTTTCCTCGTTTTAGTGGGCACTCAACCAAAAGACGCGACTGCATTTAGCAGATATATACGGACGACTTCCTTTAAGTTAAATCAATAAATCTGTGGCCAATGTTTGGTCACTCCTTGATTAACTTTTCCCTGTATAGTCAATTAATAAACTGGCTTAATATGAATTAAATATTGTGCCGATATATTTACATATGAGCTTTCAATGAAGCTGTCATTAGATCTTTTTTAAGGTTTGTTTCGGTCATTTTTGTCTTACAATAAGAGATATTGGCATTACACAGGATAAGATATAGATTGCTTAATAATAGAATTCAACTGACTAATCAGATTCATGCTTTGGAAAGTTATTTCTGGGTAGACTCACTCCTAATGGTGCAAAGGCCTTTTAAAAACTCCTTAAATCGAATTTTAATCGGTTGGGGGTTAAAAAAAATTAGCCATTGCTATTAGAAGAATTCAATTAGATAACCAAGTGGAACAATTTGATTGAAAATCAACTCTTCCGACATAGTCCGGCTACACTCTACCTTTAGCTTGTCTATTCTGGATAAAATTTCAGATTTAAGTTTAATAAATACCGGAGTTTAAATTAGTTTAAACTAGAAATAAGCTGAACTTCCGGATTTTATTGAAGTTAAACTTTTGTTAATTATTAATCACAAAATTAATCTAACAGGGACAAAAAAGTGTATAAATTCTATCTATATATTTTAATTATTATTTCGGTCTTTATTTTGAGTAATAAAACTGCCGCAGAAAATTTACTATCCTGGCAAGAACTTGACCGGCAACAAATAAGCTATGTGAAAAATATCTATTCAGGAGAATATGTAGATGTCGAGAAGCACTTTTCCCTTCATTTTGATGAAAACGATATGGTCGATGTTTATAATCGGGCAATTATTTATGACAGGAACGCACTTCGTGAATATTGTCGCTATTGTGGTATATGTCCAAAGTGTATCAAACCGAGAATGATCGATCTGCCAATAGATTTTAGTCATAAGCAAACTAAATCTGAAGATCTATATCAAAAAGCAAGAGAGCTTGGTCATCCTTATGCTGGTTATATGCTCTATCGACAGAATATGATACAACTAGAAACAAGGTTAAGACGTCTCGATACTAAGCGCATATTGCGTACCCTCTCGCCTTATGTCGAGAAAGGTGACGGAGTGGCAAGTTTTATGTATTTTCATTTAAATGGGGAGCTAAAGACTTCTTTGAAAATGAATGAATGGTTAATAAAGAGAAGGAAGGAGGTATTTGATCTGGTGATAAG
>CBDUHU010000053.1:0-11802 GCA_965366725.1 uncultured Kangiellaceae bacterium | reverse complement strand
AGTTGATAAATTTGATGTATGATTGGGGGCTCCTGCGATATAACAGGAGCTTGTTCTTGAGCCAATATGCTAAAGGATAGAGTTAACAATAAAATAAATGAAAATCTCATAGTTTTTTCCATATTGTTATAGTGAGATTGATGCTAAGTAATAAACACTGACCAGAGAGATAGTACTCTCCATTGGCGGGTTAAGCTATTCGCCAGTGTTTTCAGTATACAGTATTAAATTCGACGTATTGTCTGATAAATATAACGCAGCTACAAGCATTGACAATACCTAATTTGAACAAGATTCATCATATTTAGAAGGTAATAGCCAAATGGCGCAATATATATTCTCTATGAATCGGGTCAGCAAAATTGTCCCACCTCAAAAAACAATTCTTAAGGATATTTCGCTGAGTTTCTTTCCCGGTGCTAAAATCGGTGTGCTCGGTCTTAATGGTGCGGGTAAGTCAACCTTGCTTAGAATTATGGCGGGGATTGATACTGATATAGAAGGAGAAGCAATTCCTCTCAAAGGGATTAATATTGGTTATTTGCCACAGGAACCACAGCTTGATGAAAGCAAAGATGTCCGTGGTAATGTCGAAGAAGGAATTGCTGAAATAAAGCAAATTCTAAATCGATTTGAAGAGGTTAGCAATGCATGTGCTGATCCTGATGCTGACTTTGATGCATTGCTGACTGAACAGGCAGCGTTGCAGGATAAGATTGATGCCGTTGGTGGTTGGGAAGTAGATCGCATGCTGGATAAAGCAGCTGAGGCTCTCCGGTTGCCACCATGGGAAGCGGAAGTTAAGCACTTATCCGGTGGAGAAAAGCGTCGGGTTGCTCTGTGCAAACTATTGCTTTCAAAGCCTGATATGTTGTTATTAGATGAGCCAACTAACCATCTGGATGCCGAGTCTGTCGCATGGCTAGAGCGTTTCTTACGTGATTTTGACGGTACTGTCGTCGCTATTACCCATGATCGCTACTTTCTTGATAATGTTGCTGGCTGGATTCTGGAGCTAGACCGCGGACATGGTATTCCCTGGGAAGGAAACTATTCTTCCTGGCTGGAACAGAAAGAAAAGAGGCTGGAAATAGAGGAAAAACGAGAAACGGCTCGAATGAAGTCGATGAAAGAAGAGCTGGAATGGGTACGTTCAAATCAGAAAGGGCGGCAGGCAAAAAGTAAAGCCCGTATGTCTCGGTTTGAAGAACTTTCATCACAAGAATATCAAAAACGAAATGAAACTCAGGAGCTTTATATTCCACCTGGGCCGCGTTTAGGTAATTTAGTTGTTGAAGCCAGTCATATTCAAAAAAGCTTTGCTGACAAATGCCTTGTGGATGATTTGAGTTTTAATTTACCGCAAGGAGGGATCGTTGGAATTATCGGACCTAACGGGGCCGGTAAATCAACTCTTTTTAAAATGTTGGTAGGGGCAGAAAAACCTGATTCTGGTGAGTTGCGAGTGGGTGAAACTGTGCAGGTTGCTTATGTCGATCAATCCAGGGATAGTCTGAAGAGTACAAACACTGTCTGGCAGGAAATCTCTGACGATTCCGATACAATTACCGTTGGAAATTATCAGGTTCCTTCCAGGCAGTATGTCGGTCGATTTAATTTTAAAGGGGGCGATCAGCAGAAGTTTATAAAGGACTTGTCAGGGGGGGAGCGAAACAGAGTCCACCTGGCTAAACTGTTGAAAAGCGGTGGCAATTTATTACTTCTTGATGAACCGACCAATGATCTGGATGTTGAAACACTGCGTGCGCTTGAGGAAGCTGTATTAGCATTTCCCGGCTGCGCGGTAATTATTTCGCATGATCGTTGGTTTCTGGATCGAGTTGCAACTCATATTCTTGCTTACGAAGGAGAAAGTAAAACTGTCTGGTTTGAAGGTAATTATGCTGAATATGAAGCCGACAGAAAGCGTCGACTAGGCGCTGATGCAGATGCTCCAATGCGAATAAAGTATCGTAAAATCACTTAGTTTTATCTCACCATTAAGCTGGTAACACTGAAGTAATTTATTCTCTCAGTGTTACCTATTATTATAAGCCGTCATTAAAGCGCTTAATTTTAACCGTTTTGCCTAACAGTAGATCAAAAGCTTTTTGCGCTTTTTCCGGTGAACTGGAAAAAAACTCTATGGTCCCCTCTGAAGTATCGGGGTTTCTAATGCCTGCCAGTTGTCGACAGACTTCCTTTGCAACCGGGGTTGCGCTTTCAAAAAGTTTTACGTGAGGGCCCAAAATCTGACTAATTATTCTTGTCAGAAAAGGAAAATGGGTACAGCCAAGTACCAGAGAGTCAACTTTTGCATCAATAAATGGCTGCAATTCCTTTCTGACCAGGAGCACATGCCTGTCTTCTACAACTGGTGCAGTTTCGACCAGCTCTACAAAAAAAGGTGATGCTCTTTCAATAATTTCGGCGTGTTCAATAAATCGGGAACGTAGCTGTTGGTATTTTTCACTCTCAAGAGTGGCCTGAGTGGCGAGTACTCCGACTTTTTCTTCGTTGGTAAATTCAATTGCGGTTTTTAAAGCTGGCTCTAGTCCAACGATCGGGATATCGTAATCTTGACGCAAAGAATGAACCGCTGCTGCTGTTGCTGTGTTACATGCAATTACTATCAGTTTAACCGGTTGCTTGATTAAAAAATCAGCAATGGCAGCTACTCTGGACTCTATAAAATCGATTGAGCGACCGCCATAAGGAGTGTGCCCTGTATCTGCCAGATAAATAATATTTTCTCCGGGCATTTGTTCTCGCACCGCTTTTAACACGCTTAACCCGCCCACTCCTGAGTCAAATATGCCAATTGGATACTTGTTATTTACCATTATCTATCTGGACCCTGCTTTGTTATTAAACCTGCCCGATTATAGCAGTTTCTTTAAGTCGTTAAATAACTGGCTGCACTTCATACAATTCCTTTGCTATTATTGGCTTATAAAAGTGCTGACGATAAGGGTTTTATCCAATTTGAAAATAACAATGAGATATCTCACTTCCATTTGCTGCTTAGTAATACTCTTATCCTGTTCTGCCTATCGGCCACAAAATCGGAATAATATCTGTCATATTTTTCTTGGCGAAACTGACTGGTACGAAGCCGCTAGAGAATCACAGCAGCGATGGGGAACACCTATCTATATCATGATGGCTATCATGCATCAGGAGTCAAGGTTTGTATCTGATGCTCAACCGGATCGCGATTGGTTATTTGGTATTATTCCGCTTCCCCGAAAGTCATCTGCTTATGGGTATGCCCAGGCACAGGATCCCGCCTGGCAGGATTATACCAGGCAAAGCGGCAACTCGGGGGGAGATAGAGATGACTTTGCAGATGCGATTGATTTTATCGGTTGGTACACAGACGCTAGTCAAAAGAAACTAAAAATTTCTAAATGGGATGCATATGGACAATATTTAGCCTACCATGAGGGAAGAGGGGGCTATGCCCGCAAAACCTATCAAAACAAGCCCTGGCTAATTCAGGTTGCGAAAAAGGTAAAACTCAGAGCCGATCAATATAATGCGCAACTTAAAGGCTGCAAAGAAAAGCTGGATGACCGGGTTGATAGTTGGTTTTAATCCTGTCGGTTATTCTGCAAATAATCTATTGCGGTATTTATGATAGAAGGTAAGGACAAAATTATAAGGCAGGATTGATAGAATGATGGATTTAAAAATTACTATTCCATTATGGCTGTTTATATTACTGTCAGCAGTCGCGACTATTGTTATTATTAAACAATTTCTTTTTCCTGGCATTCGCTGGTTTTTCCGGAAAAAAATAAACCGTGCTATTCATGAGCTGAATTTGAGACTGAATATTCAGATCAGGCCTTTTCAATTGACCAAACGACAAGTTCTACTTGACCGTCTTATTCATGATACTCAAGTACTGGAATTTGTTCAAAAACAGGCAGCTGAAGATGAAGTGCCACGGGAGGTTTTGATCGAAAAAGTACAGCGGTACGCGCGTGAGATTGTACCTTCGTTTAATGCTTATATTTACTACCGTGTTGGTTACTGGCTGTCAAAAAAATTAGCCAAATTACTCTATAGGGTTAAGGTAAAAGCTGAAGGCCAAAAGCATTTGCAGGACGTTAGTAAAGATGCAACCATTATATTTGTGATGAACCATCGGAGTAATATGGATTATATTCTGGTTTCATTTTTAGTGGCAGAAAAAATGACACTCTCATATGCAGTTGGAGAATGGGCTCGGGTATGGCCTTTGCAGGGGTTGATTAAATCAATGGGGGCATTTTTTGTCAGGCGTAACTCACGTAACCCTCTTTATAGAAAGGTTCTTGAGCGATATATTTTTATGGCCACAAACGAAGGCGTTTGTCAGGCTGTTTTCCCTGAAGGAGGATTAACCAAAGATGGTTTGATCAGGCCTCCAAAGTTGGGGTTTCTAGATTATATGTTGCGTAACTATAATGCCAAAGAGGATAGAGAAATAATCTTTATCCCCGTCGGCATAAATTATGACCGAGTATTAGAAGATCGGACCTTGTTATTAAATCGTTCTGGTGACCATCGATATTCTACCTGGCACGCGATTAAAACAATTGGTCAGTTCCTGATCCAGAATATGAAGTTAGTTTATAAACATCAATGGAAAAGTTTCGGTTACGCCAGTGTGAATTTTTCAAATCCAATATCTTGCAAAGATTATTGTGAAAACCAGCAAGTTAATTTTTCCAAATTGACCGGGCAGAATCGATTTGAAGCGGTCGATAAATTGGCTAATTATCTGATGACGGAGATTGAACATGCGATACCGGTTACTCCGTCGGCATTAATCGCTTGCGTTTTATTAAGTGATAGTGATACCTGGAAAAATAAAAAGCAGATTACAACTCAGATTGATCGACTGATTGAAAGCATTACTGCAAAAGGTGGAGCTCTCGTTTTTCAGTATACCACTCGGGCTATTAATATCGATGCGGCGCTGAATATGTTAGTTTTGCGTCATTTGGTGGAAATTGAAGATAATCAATATCGAGTGTGTAGTGAAGGAAAGGACTTGTTAGTTTATTATGCTAATTCTATAGCTCGTTGGAATCAATAAATGGCATTACCCTGATGTGTTTTTTAATGTAACCTGGAGAGTAAGATGTTTATGATGAATGTTCAGAAGCTCAGCTTAATTAATACAGGTGTGATTTTTGGTTTTTGTAATAGTCTACTGGCTATTTTGTTAAGTTTTAATACTTATGCTGGTAGTCAGGCGATAATGCAGGAGAGTGATAAAACTGGAGTGACCCCTAATCAGACCGTTATCTCAGCGGAAGGTAACTTATTGAGAATCGAAAGTCGCTCCTCCAATAACGTCGCTGGCTCTCTGGTGATTTTCGATACCCTGAAAAAGGAGATGTTACTTATTGAACACCAGAATCAATCCTACACAAGGATGAATAAGTCACAGTTTGATGTGTTGAATCAGAAAATGTTACAAGTAAGAAAAACGATGCAGGAGCAGCTGGCGAAACTACCCCCTGAACAACAGCAAATGATGAAAAAAATGATGAGTGATAAAATGAATATATCATTTCAACAGGAGAAAAAAATATCTCGTTTTATTTCGACTGAAAGAACTGACAAAGCCATTGGGATTGATTGTAAAATTGTTGAGCATCTTGTTAATGATATTAAATCTCATGAGTATTGCATCGTACCGTTTAGTAAAGTTGAAGGTGCAGGCGATATATTTAAGGGAATGAAAGCAATGGGAGAAATGTTCAGAGAGCTATATCAGTCTATGAGTGATAGTTTTCCGATGTTAACTAATATGAACCCTTTATCTGAAGTCGATAAACTGAATGGTTTCCCATTAATTATTTCTAATTTTAAAAATGGCAAAAAATACACTAAAAACAAATTAGTGAACATAACCCCCAAGTCCTTTGATAAAGTATTTTTTCTTCCTCCAGACGGATACCAGGAAAAGAAAATAGATTTTCAGGGTTTTTAATTGAGCATAGTTAACCGGTAATTGAAAAAGATAATGCAGAAACAATATAAATTTGATCTTAACGCATTTTTAGCACTTTTCGAGGAACCCTTTCTTGCTGAACAAGTCTACGAACCTTACCATATACTGGGCGTAATAACCGCTATTGCTTCCGCGCCAGAGTCAATTTCAATATCGGAGTGGATGCCGGTACTTTGGCGTGAAGAAAATTCCGATATGGAGTTTGCCTCAGAAGTTCAGGCCAACCTGTTTACCAGACATGTTATTGGTTGGTGGAATGAATGTAATCAGAAGTTCTCACAACAGGATGAATTATTTTTGCCTGAATCTATCACTTTTTCCGAATTATCTGGAGTGTCGAGAGAACTTAAAGATTTTTCTATCGGTTATTTAAATGGATACGACTGGTTGAAAGAAGTCTGGGATGAGGTGTTAGATGAGAAACCTGAACAACACGATATGGTCAAGGACTATACTGACATAGATAAAACTCAGCCATCTGAACTGGATTCAGAAGA
Organism: uncultured Kangiellaceae bacterium; assembly: GCA_965366725.1. Lineage (GTDB taxonomy): Bacteria > Pseudomonadota > Gammaproteobacteria > Enterobacterales > Kangiellaceae > Aliikangiella. Next base: position 5,292 of record CBDUHU010000053.1, on the reverse strand, counting down.
CTCAATCTCTGAATTGTCTGCTCTTATTGGCATGATAACAATGACAATGCTACAGTGTGTTGTCTATCCCAAAATAATCTCTGATGATGAAGACATTCCCAATTTTATTGAGGAAATATCAGCAAAGGGAGATTTGGTGAAGTTTATTGGACATGTTTTATCAGATATTGGTGGGCATGGACATCTGCTGGCAGAGGCATCCAGAAGTCAGCTACTTTCGACATCAGAGAGAATGTTTCAACCCTTTATTGAAACCGATCTAGTGGTTAATCCAGATGATGTTTGTCCTTGCGGAAGTGGTAAACGCTATAAAAAGTGTTGTCTGCATTAAGCCTGGGTGGCAACAATATAAATGAAGGTTTTTAATCTGTTTCTATTAGAATGGGGCTACCAGGTATGAATCAATTGACAGTAAAAACGGTGATGTTGCTGCTTATCGCCTTATTGTCTGCTTGTGCTAGTAAACCAGAGGAAAAACTTAATGATAATTTGTTTACTTATCAGGATGAGCAGGGTAAAAAATACTTTTCTTATGTACTCGAAATAAAAGATCAGGGTTCTCCATCTATTGGGAATAATTATACGGTGGTGCATAAAGGCAGCGGTAATCGCCGAAGTACCGGCAGGGCGAATCAGAGACCGGCGGTTACGCTTTCAGAATCAGCAGAGGATGATAAGGTTTCAATAAAGTACCAGATGGAAGAAATCGCCCACGAAAAACTGGAATTAGCATTAAAACAACTAGGTTATTGTACTGAAGGTGTTCAATATTCAGTCGATCAATATCAAAATTATCGTTATCAAATAAAAGGTTATTGCCTCTAAAAACACTTACAGTTTAGTAAGAAAGTGCCTCCTAGTTGATTCTGATTGCCACTTCCTCCGTAGTGCAATTAACAAATTCTTTACTGTTGTCAGGATTGATTATGTTAACCATTTTCAATTTAACAGATACCTTATATTGTTGATTTTTTGAAAGTGAGTAAAATTTAGATAACTCTACACGGTTGTGTAAAGACTCTCCTGCGGGCAGAGTAACAAAGTCATCAATTGATGGGGCTGGTCTTTTCATTACTGGGCCCTGATACTCAACCAACAAGTTATTACTATCTTTGATCAGAAAGAGATCTCCCCAAACTCCTTCTAGTGGAGTTTGCCAGGGGAGTAACATTAATGAGGTAGTATTGTTTGATTGAACCGAAAAATCTACCCAGATACCTTCTCTAAGCAATTGCTCTGGATTAGCTGATAGTTGACAACTAATGGGAGACATATCTTTATTCATTGGACTGAGTGAGCCTCTATTTTTGACTTCGGGAGAACAGGAAATGATAAATATCGAAATTGAAAATAGTGTCGTTAATTGTCTTATTTGCATCGTTTATCAATGATCCAGTTAAATGTTAGTATGGAGTAGTCTAATCATAGCAAGGTTAGCTATTATATTGTCAGTTTACCCGATGGTATTTTATTGGATATCCATAAAATGTTAGTCTGATAATGCCAGTTTGCTTGATTGCAAACAAATGGGATAGCAACTTAACGACATAATCTGTTAAGAATTCGACATTTTTTAATGCTTTGAGTGAAAATGGTCGTCAATTATTTGTAGCGGATCAGAGTGATTTGAATTACTCACTAGTTTCCAGGTTGACCGAGCAATTAAGACTGAAGCATCACCTGGGGTCTAACTTCATCAATTTAAATATGACTGGACAGTTTAAGGAGGTCTGGGTGAAAAATATAATCTATATTTTACCTTTATATTTCTGTATGACAATCATGAATGTACAGGCAAATAATCAGTTTGATCAAGCTCTTAGTTATAAAAATATTGGAAATATCCTGCCTTCTCGACAAAGGGTAAAACCAGAGAACTTGATATTGAAAGATCGGTTAAATAATTTATTACCTCAATTGATGCGTGAAGCAAATATTGATATGTGGTTGATTATTAATCGCGAATATGCGGAAGATAAACTCTTTTTTAGCCTTGTGCCGCAGCCGTCATTTGCTGCTCGCCGAACCACTATTCTGGCTATTTTTGATCGAGGAGAAAAAGAAGGGCTAGAGAGAGTAACCTTGAGTCGCTATCCGATGGAAGGTTATTATGATGCCCACTGGGAAGGTGGGAGTGAACAAGAACAATGGCAGAGTTTAGAACAAATGATTGCCCAGAGAAATCCACAACGAATTGGAATCAACTATAGCAAACATTGGGCATTAAGTGACGGATTAACTGTTGGTTTATACAACCAACTGATTGACAATTTGAGTAAAGAGTATCAAAGCCGTCTGGTCAGTGCAGAAAACCTGGTGATTCGCTGGATGGAAACCAGAACAGAAAAAGAACTTCAGATATATCCTCATATCGTCACCTTAGCAAGGACTGTCATTAGTGAAGCATTTTCTAGCAAGGTGATTACTCCAGGAGTAACCACCACTGAAGATGTTGCCTGGTATATCCGTGAGCGTTTCGAGACATTACAGTTAAGCCCCTGGTTTCAGCCAGATGTGAATATTCAACGGCGCGGTGATAATCGCGATAAAAATTCTCCTTATTACGGACGCAAAGGAGTTGTGATTGAACCAGGTGATATTCTGCATACAGATGTTGGGATCTGTTATCTAAAATTGTGTACTGATACGCAAGAAATGGGATATGTGATGAAGCTGGGAGAAGCCAACTTACCTAAAGGCCTGGCTGAAGCGCTGGCCAAAGGAAACCGATGGCAGGATCTGTTAGTTGCTCAGTTCAAAGTGGGAAAAACCGGAAACCAGATCCTCAGAGATAATCTGGATGCCAGTAAACGAGAAGGTTTAATCGTCAGTACCTACACTCATCCAATTGGTTTTGTTGGGCATGCGGCGGGTCCAACTATTGGTATGTGGGACAATCAGGGTGAAATACCGATTAAAGGTGACTGGAAACTTAACCCTGATACAGCCTACGCGATTGAAGGTAGTATAAAAACACAGCTTGCTGAATGGGATAACGAGTGGATTCAAATCAAGTTGGAACAGACTGCTTATTTTAATGGCGAGAAAGTCATCTATCTGGCCGGACGGCAGACACAATGGCATATCGTTAAATAATATCTATCTGCAACGTCAGTAAAATGTCAAAAGTTAGCGGTGTTAAATCGCTGACTTATTTCATCGAAGACACTTTTTTATCCCAGAGTTTGAGGAACTCTTCATCCATATTTTCACTATCAGGTTCCAGATCAATTGGTTCTTCTTTTCGCATATCCAGCTTTTCGATCACATGGGAATGGATATCTGTATTAAGGTGTATATCAATTCTGCTGCGAATTTCGTTAAGTGCTCTGATTATCCTATTGTTACCGCTAAACTGAATTAAGCTTTCGTTAATCAATTCCCTAACCAGGTCGTAACGGTGACAACGTAAGTAGAAATCAGCGGCTGAGTTTAAATAGTCGATTTGCACTGATGTTGAAAGACGCTTTGGAATTGAAAGCTCTTTAACCGAAGGAGTTTGTGACTTTTGTTTTTTTTCATTATAAGCCATATCCTCGAGTTTATTTTCGAGATTTCTAGCAAATAGGTTTGCTCTTCTTTTACTACTGATTAATGAAATCAGGTAAGCAATAATAATGGCCAGAGTCAGCCAGATAGCGGTCACCCAGTTTGAAGGTATGGGATTAGTATATGGGAGTGACTGACTGGAGTTTGCAGTATTTTTCTTATCGAGTAACTTTTCGGATGGCTTAATATGATTGGTAGTTTGATTTTTTTTGGTTGGATTGACAGTAGTAGAAGTTGATTGATTTTGTAATTTTATATGGGCTTTCAGTACTGTGATTTGCCTTTCAATACTAGCCAGTTGAGCAACTAACTGAGTTTTTATTTCCAGTTGACTCTGGATAACAGCGTTCAGTTCCTTTAGCTGAGTATGAAGTTCTTTATCCTGGGTTTGTATTTCTGATATGAGGGGTTTTGTTCTTTTATTCAGGCTCGAAACTGCTTGCTTATGATTGTCTTGTATGCCTGAACCATTGGCTGAATTGAGTGAAGATACTGATAAAGTAAGACGAGCGCCCTGCTTCAACTTATTTTTATTATTATTAATAAAGGCTACCTTATTAGTTCTGAAAATTGCTTCCATTCTTTGATTGAGAGATATCCCTCTGATTTTCCAGTTTTCTGCAATACTCCATAAACTCTGTCCTTGCCTGACTGTTATCACAACAGACTGCTGAGTAGTGAAATTCTTTGAAACAGTTTGAGTGAGTGGTTTATCCGGTGTTATGGCTGCCTTTCCGGAAAGAGAAGAAGTTGAGTTTATTTCGCCAAGGTTATCTAAAGAGGGGGCAATATCAACAGGATCAAGAAACAAGACAATCTCCTTAAAATACCGTATCCCCTTATAGTCAACACGAATGATGAAATTGACCAGGGGCTCTTTGATTGGGTGTATGGTGGTTACCCGTAGCACCGGCCCTTCAGCCAGTCTAACCAGATTAAAATCAAGTGCAGGCATCCAATTGGGATAATCAATTCCAAGTCGCTTATGTTGCTGGTAGTTTGCCAGTGAAGCACGGATTTCATGAGAATCATAAGATGAGCCAATTAAAGGTATCTCAATATTAAGCGGGCGGTTAATGACTGCTTGCTTGTCTATTTTCCCTAAACCAATTGCAGATGAGTATTGACTTGTTGCAGAGATTGTAACAATTGCAACCAACGATATTAGCTTTGCTACTGACATTTTAGTCACCCTTGCTCGCTTCCATTACTTAGCTGTTAATCGCTAATCGAGATTCTGATTTTATCAACCTAAGTATAGTGGCTTATTGAGCACTCATTTCCCTACTTTAATATGAATTAGTCATTAAAAAACAATTTATATAAATTTCTTTTGCTTAGTAAAACTATATGCCTTTGTTTATTGAAACTTAAAATAGATCTCAATAATTTATTGTAAACGATAATCATTCGTATTAATATTGTTGGTGAGAATGATAATCAATAGTATTGGTGGTGGTTGTGTTAGTTTTAAATAAATGGTCAAAATTAGTTATCTTTGTGCTGTGGCTACTATTCGCATCAGGGTGCAGGCAAGAAGCTGAATCACTAAGCGAGCTTGAAGTTCAGGAATACAAAATTTTATTAGGAGCAAAAATATTTAACGATATTAATCTATCATCACCGGCAGGACAGTCCTGTGCATCCTGTCATGATTCGAATGCAGGTTTTGCTGATCCAGATAGTGATTTTCCAACTTCTGAAGGTGCCATTAGTGGGCGTTTTGGAAGTCGTAATACCCCC
>CBDUHU010000052.1:0-11954 GCA_965366725.1 uncultured Kangiellaceae bacterium | reverse complement strand
TTGAAGTATTCTAAAAACTTACCTGCCGAGTTAAAAAATATCTGCCCATGAAAATAGTAAGTTCTCACGCTGCCACTATCATCCAGTTTATTTTCAACATACATAAAGTGACTGATTTTGTTCGCAAAAAATAATGAGGCAAGCAATACGCCAACAAACACACCATATGCCAGGTTGTGGGTAAATACCACCACCACGACAGTAGCCAGCATTACAATGTTGGTTGATAATGGATGTTCTTTTAAATTGCGAATTGAACGCCAGTCAAAAGTACCTATTGAAACCATTATCATTACTGCAACTAGCGCAGCCATCGGTATTTTGGCTACCCAATCATTAAGAAAAACCACCATAATCAACAGTACTGTTCCAGCAATTAATGTTGATAGCCGCCCACGGCCGCCAGACTTAACATTGATAACTGACTGACCAATCATCGCACAGCCTGCCATTCCTCCCATCAATCCAGCGCCAATATTGGCTATTCCCTGTCCTTTACACTCTCTATTTTTATCACTGGGCGTATCGGTCAAATCGTCAACAATGGTAGCAGTCATTAAAGACTCTAACAATCCAACAACCGCTAACGCCATCGAATATGGAAAAACGATCATTAGTGTTTCTAAATTGAGCGGAACTTCTGGCCACATGAATATCGGTAAAGTATCAGGTAATTGCCCCATATCTCCAACGGTTCTTATTTCTAAGCCTAAGACAATTGCAACCCCTGTCATAAGCAAAATACAAACAAGGGGTGAGGGAATAATTTTGCCAATAACCGGTAAGTGAGGAAATAGATAGATAATACCAAGACCGGCAGCAGTCATTGCGTAAACATGCCAGGTGACACCGGTCAGTTCTGGTAGTTGAGCCATAAAAATTAAAATTGCCAATGCATTAACAAACCCGGTAACGACCGAGCGTGACACAAAACTCATCAGACTACCGAGCTTTAAATAGCCCATAATAAGCTGCAATACGCCAGTTAAAATAGTTGCAGCAAGAAGATATTCCAGACCATGTTGCTTGACTAAAGTTACCATTAGCAATGCCATAGCGCCTGTCGCCGCTGAAATCATGCCAGGTCTGCCTCCGACAATCGCGGTGATCACTGCGATACAAAAAGATGCATAGAGGCCTACCTTGGGATCGACACCAGCAATAATAGAAAATGCAATTGCCTCTGGTATTAGTGCCAATGCCACGACTAATCCAGCAAGTACATCACCTCTGATATTACCGAACCAGTCTTGCTTTGTTGAATGTAATAACATAATTAACCTGTTCAAATTTAAGTGTCGCCAAAACTTAACGGCTTCTGACAACTCCATGTGCGTCAGTTAATAATGTAAATTCATCCTGAATTTATTGAATCGCTGGTTGCTCTGGCAGGCTACCAGCTTAATTAAAGCTGTATCGCTAGCGCGAAAGGGGGCGGATTCTACCGATAAGTTGGCCAATATACAACCAACTTATCGTTTCTATCAGACACAAATGATGAATGGCTCGTCAGGGAAACATTCTGACAGATATTAGTAACTTAATATTTGATATCAGAATTAACAGCTGCAGTTTCAGGTGTGAATTCAAGATGGAACAAGTTAGAAGTTATATTTCCATCACTAGCCACCTGAACTTTATAGATAAGGTTGTAGTTTTTGTGACTCATCGGATCGTATTGAACATCAGTGACCAACCGGTTAATCAGATCAGGTATCGTATTGCTGTGTCCAATAATCAACATTGTTTTTCCGCGATTTTGCTCAACATGCTCGATAATATCAAAAGAGAGTGGGCTATAGTGATGGATTTTTACGCCTTTATCTTTTGAAACAAGTGATGCTGTTTCAATGTTACGGTGAAAATCTGTCGTGTAAATATCATCGAAACGAATATATTGAAAAAACTTCCCCCAATAAGTTGCTCTTTGCACACCTTTTTCTGAAAGATGTGGATTGTCACTTCCATCAGATTCTTTATCTGCATGTCTGATGAAGTATATCTGGGTGACCGGGAGATTCTTACTAACGGCCTCACCAGGCAAACCTTGCTCAACAACCTCAATCTTTTCAATAACAAAAAAATGAATGAGTACAAACAAACCTGTGACAACCAGGCAGGCTGAAAGGAACCAGTTTAACTTCTTATGAAAAGCAATGCTATTTGTCAACTGTTGACTAGCAACCGGTTCAGCGATATCGTCTTTAACACTATTACCTAGAATAAACTTATAGCCAACTTTATGAACAGTCCGAATCGACTCTTCATCAACCTGGGCATCCTTGAAAAGCTTTCTTATTCTGCCTATAGCTGACACAACCACATCGTTATTAATTTGACGATTATCCCAAACCTGTTCGATCAACTCCTCACAAGTTACAACACGCTGACTCTTAGAAATCAGGTATTTAAGCGTACTAAATGCTTTTGGATCCAGTTTAAGCGAATCATTGTGAGATAAAATTTGCTGTGATAAAAAGTCAATTTTAAGATGTTTATAACTGAACTCGTCCATTTTACCGCCTAAAATGTCAGCCATTAAGAATCAATAGTTGTTTTATTTATCTATTAAGAAGTGAGCCTTACAAAAAACCAATGCCTATAAAATAACGATCATTAGATTGGCAAGGTAGTTAGATATTCTTTTCTAAAAATCATTATATTAGCAAATATAAAGTGGCTAAATTGATAGTAATGCCCAACCACTTATATATAAATGTACTAGAGATTCAGAGTAATCTCAAGATTAGCGGTATAACCAATATCAATTGATTCTCATTTCTAAAGAACAGCCTTAATACTGAAAAAATACAAAGTTTTAGCTTTTTCATAATTAAGTGAAATTTTAAGGAAAAATAGAGGGTTTACTTCTCCAATCCTTCAGGCATCAATCTAACAAACACTCGACAATAGAGATATTGCAGAAGGCGATATTCGGGCTCCAGAACGCCCTTAAACTTGAAGCAAACTGCATCAGATAATAGCCGATTGATGGCTATTACTCTTCTCATCTGTTCTAAAGAGGTATGCCATGATTTATAAATATAAAAAGACTCAAAAGCTAAGCTTGTTGATCATTCTCTTCAGTTTACTAACTTTGCCATCCATCTCTCAGGCGACAGTCTGGACTGTCTGCGCACCAGCAGGCTGTAATTTTGTCACAATACAAGACGCAATCAACAATGCTCTGGCAGGCGACACAATCGACATTTCAAGCGGAAACTATTCGGAACAGGTCACCATTGATAAAGCTCTAACGCTAAATGGAGCAGGCGCCACAACCACCAGTGTTTATTTTGGCGCCGGTAGCATTGTAACGGTCAACGATGGTGTTATCGCGACAATCAATGATATCAAAATTTATGGTAGTTTTGGTGCCGATGAAGGAGGAGGGATCCACAATTCAGGAGAGTTGACGGTAAACAGAGCTATAATCGAAAATAATTTTGCTTTCGTCGAAGGCGGCGGCATCTGGACCGACGGCACTCTCACACTAAATGAAGTCACAATTTCCGGTAATGCTGTTGAACTTGGTAACTTACCAGGCGGTAATGGTGGAGGAATTTATATCGACTATAAGGATAGTTCACAAGTCAGTACCAGTGTTAATATTATCAATAGCAACATTGATAATAATCAGGCTTGTAACGGCGGCGGAATATTTAACAAAGTCGGTAACCTCACTCTGCTGCGTACCAGTGTTACCAATAACCAGGCAGGAATTATTGGCCTTAGCAGTGCTTGCCCGGCCCTCTGGCAAACCATGATCAATGGTGGTGGTATCTTCAACCTTGGCACTCAGGTTGGTACGCTAGTGGGTAAAGTACAGATCAAAAAAAGTACAATTAGCGGTAATAGTGCAGCCAGATATGGTGCAGGCTTGGCCAATGTCTATGGTGGAAAAATGACCCTGACCAACACAACATTGAGTGGCAATACCGCAGAAAATGGCGGCGGAGCACTGTATATCTATGATATCGCTATCTTTCCTGCCAGCACATTAGTGTTGAATAATACGACTATCACCAATAACTCATCAACCTGGGGTGCAGGAGGCGTATATAGTCGCGATCTGGCGACAACCAGTGTTACTTCGCGCAATAGCATTATCGCAGAACAAGCAGCGGGCGATGACTGTGCTTTTAGCCTCGGAAGTTTCATTACCGCCGGATATAATCTGGAAAGTAGTACCAGCTGCGCTTTTAATGATATTCTCAATGGCGATATTCAGAACTCTAGTCCTGGTCTACTCCCTCTGGTCAATAATGGTGGATTAACTGAAACCCATGCTTTGCCGGTAGGAAGTACAGCAATTGATGCGGGCAACCCTACGGGCTGTCTGGCTGATATGAATGCTAATGGCATTGCCAACATCACTTTAACAAAAGATCAGCGAGACAATACAAGACTCGCCAATATTTGCGATATCGGAGCATTTGAACTCTAGTTTTGTCACCCCAAAAGATATGGCAGATCCTCAAATATTGAGAATTTGCCATATTATCAATGAGACCTGATCGTCATAAGTTCAGCTAATGTTCATTTTCGAAATGTTATGTTTGCCAGAATTTTATCAATTGGACAGTTTCATGAGATTTTTCACTACGATTATAACAGCCGCCTTTTTACTTAATGGATGTGCCAACAATCATATTAAAAGAACCGAGATCGACCAATTTGTCGAAGTTATTTATGCAACAGTTGAAAATACCACACCTGTTCAGTTTAACTCCAATGCGGATGAAGCCGCAGTCGTTGGTGGTATTGAAGGGGTTATTGAAAACTCTGATGGCAACTCAAAAGATATGCTGGAAGGTGCATTTATTGGAGCCGCCATTTCAGCATTGTTTGTTTCAATTGAAGAAGGTTCAAATGAAGGTTTATTGTTGGAACTACGTTCAAACGACGACACTTTATATAACTTTTCAACAAAGCTAACTGATATTCAGGTCAATGACTGCCTAAAAATTATTAAAGGTATAGAAGTATCATTAGATAAAGTAACAACCGATTATTGTCATTAAATTCTGCGAAAAACTACTTTATTCAACTCAGCTTAACCTTAAAACTCAGTCCATAACTATGTCTAAGAAAATCATTCCTGAACTAACCTATTGAAAATAAAAGAAAATAATTCTTTTTTATCTTAAAAATAGCTCATCACCTTAGCCGTTCGATTTTCCTACACATAACGGCTACAATTAAGACACGCCGTAAATCACCTGACATTAGAGCAAAATATTACAACTGGTGAATATAATTACAGTTCCGGGTTCATACATTAAGGTAAGTTTTTAATGATTAGTATTAGTGAACAAAAAGAAATTTTTACTAACATCAACACTAAATTACAGCAAAAAACAGCTGATTTGATTAATAGACTGTCAAAGGCCGGGTTAAAGCTAACAAAGCATGAACCGGGCGATATTGAAAGTAAGCACTTTTCAAAAGATTACGTTTATTACTTAGCAGGTGGGAATGTTGCACTTGAAAGTGATGATAAAGAGCTACTTCTGTTTGAAGAAGGAGATATTATTACTCCACATTGTCGCAAAGAGTACGAGCAGGCTAATATTAATTTTGTAGTGCGAGCAGGACTTAAGCTAGTCACTTTTTCTCTGGAAGAGCTTTTTAAAATAATGGCTAAAGATGAAAGGCTAATTGCACTTTGGTTTTCAATTACAACATTAAACCAACTCCAGCTTCATCAGGTTATCGCTGCAACTACCCAGAAAGAACATCGAGCCAATCCAGGATTTAAACGATTTAATGCCGGTGACGTGATCATTCAAGAAGGTGATGCGCCAAATTATGTTTATTCAATTACCAGCGGCTCTGCGGCAGCATTTCATAACGAAGTTGAGGTTGGAGAGATTAAGCAGGATGAAATATTTGGCGCCATTGCTGTCCTAACCAATCAGAAACGTTCAGCTTCGGTCATTGCTAAAACAGACTGCATGGTGTTAATGGTACACAAAGACGAATTTTCAAAAATGGTTCACTCTCATCCCGATTTGTTTTTAAATATTCTAAAAGACCTTGCTAACACAATAAAGTCATTAAACGAAAAAGTCAGCCAACAAAATAGCCAATAATAAATGATTAAATAAACCTGTTTACATGGTTGACTAGTTGTTAGTGTCCTGCGGGAGAATGAGGGCCAGGTTTAAATTTATAGATATGAAAAGGTGCATGGTTTTGTTGGTTACTAACACCTATTACCTGGTGCAAACTTGAACAAGTGATATAAAGCCAGTTATCTTCTCCAAAACTAAATCCATCCGGCCAACGCAGTTGCTCTGTCTTTAAGAGAGTTTCCAGTTCACCCGATGGATTCATCCGAACAATTGCGGAGTTTTCAATGTCCGAAAGATAAATATTTCCTTCCAGATCACTAGTCATCCCGTCAGTCATGGTTTTCAACCCCACCTTCTCAATAAAAGGTTCAAGTTGTTGGTCAGATAATTCAGGGTTAGTAAGCTTTTGTGTATCAACCCGATAGAGATAATCGGCTCCAAATGCGGCATAATAGAGCCAACGGCTATCCCTGCTCAAAGCGATCCCATCAACGCCCGGATTAACCGTAAACAGGCCAAAGATAGTCATCTCTCGGCCTTGTACAACCGGTTCAAAATTAGCTGCAAGGGTGCTAGGGTGTCTAACTAATCGCTTCCAGCTCTTTCCTCTATCAATATCATAAATAACCAGGCCCGGTTGTTTATCGAACAAACCATCCACACTGATAAAAATATACCGGTTATCTGTAGAAACTTGAAAGTCATTAGCATGTGATAAAAGTCCAAATACTTCATCTTTAAAAATAAACTCACTTATCAACTGCTCTGTTGATAAATCAAATGCTAGTAATCTTGCTGGATAGTTATCCAGAACCCATAATCTTTGCTGATTATCAATTCGAACCGAATAGGCACTTTTTACCGGCTCAATATCTGCTTGCAGGTAAGTTTCATCCGATGGCCAGGGAACAGCTTTGCCGTTCACTAATCTGGCAAGATTATAGGGAGGGTTACCCTCTGGATGAAAAGTAAAAAATACTTCGCCACGACTCGATACCGCAACGTTACCAGGAGGAAAATCAAGTTCTGCCACTAGAACTAATGCGGACTCAGGTAAAGAGGGGTTGTCTGTTCTATCGGGAAAATGAGAGTCTTCAACATATAAATAACGCATCCCTCCCATTCCAGCGACGGCAAGAATTAATATCCCAATGACAATCTTATATTTCATTAGAGCTCACTATTGTTATGAACTAATGCGCAAGGTTATACAAGAACCAGCAACAAAATCAACCAATTTTATTATCCAGTAAAAACGGCGCAGCAAAAAATTAAAAAACTACTACTATTATAAAGCAAGCAAAAAATTCAGGCTGACTCTATATTCACAATCAGCAAGCGTTAAAAGCGACAGCAACATTTTGATGGAAAGTAAACAATTAAGAGACCATAATGAAAAAACCTGAAAGTTTTTCGACCGACAAAATATTACTAATGCTCTGTGGCTCAGTTGTTAAGATACTTAACACCGCTAGCTCCAGTGGGATAAGTTATTCTCCGATGGTACAAAAAATTAATAAAACCAGTTTAAGCCCGGATCTCGGATGCTTTGTGTTGTTTGATGGTGGATTTTCAGGTCTGGTATTAACTAATTTTACTGCTGGTGCTGCGGTTGAAATTTATCAAAACTACATGATAAAGATGGGAATGCCTGCGGAAGAATTATCAACCAGTCACAATGCTGATGAAGTCGGTGACATCATGGCAGAACTTATGAATCAGATCCTTGGCGACTTTATTAATAAAGTGAGAGTTCAGCTACAAACTTCAATCACCCAGAACCAACCCAAAATGCTCACCATTAATAAGCAGGTTGTTGTCTCAATAGGTACGACTCTCGATCGACCACAAATGCGTAAAGTTTCATTTTCGACTGATAAGAACAATATTTTTTACCTGGAACTGGCAATTGAAAAAACTGAATTCATTCAACTGGGAGATATGAGAAAAGAAGAAGAATGTGATCCTGATGCTTTGATTGATAATATCGCAAATCAGGCAAAACGTGACTCACAGATGTCTGATAAAGAGGGCCACACTCAATTAATCGATAAGTTAGATATCTAACATCTTTTGTCAAACCTGTTTCCGGCACTCAGTAGAAGATTGACAACTTATCATGCTTGCCAAGCACCAACCAGAGCGGTAATTAAAAGACCGAAAAGCAGGAATAAAAAGTAAACGGCTCCCAAAAAGATGGTTTTTGTTAGAGTCATCAACCAACCTTGTCGATAAACCCTTTTCATTGCAATAACAATATAAACAAGAATCCAACACGCCAATGCAGTAGTGATGTAATCAGTGAGTTCGCTAAAAAACCAGCTAAACCAATTATCATGACTTACCAATACGGTATCCAGTAAACTGAGTAGAATTTCAAGTATTAAAGCAAAGTAGATAAAGCAGTGATTATGCAGGCAAAAAACAAGGTGTTCGATGTAATAGCGCTTACTAAAAATATAAGTAAATTTTAATACCAGGGCAAACAACGGCAATATTACAAACATCATAATGGGGAAGAGTTCGAATATTTTTTTGACTAATGGCGTAGGGTCATCTTTCCAGCTCTTGGATTTATTTTTTATATCAATGATGGCTTGCTTAAAATAGGGGTACTCGTTGTAAAAATCCCCGGTAAACTCCATTTTATCGGTATTAGCATCATAACTGAAATCAAGATAATCTGAAGATACTTTAATAGTGTTCTGACTGGAAGTGTTATCAGGAGAAAGCTCTCCACTTTCATTATCCGGATTTGTACCACGGTCTAACTGAGTTAGTTTTTTCTGATTATTGGTGTCCTCATCGAGTAGGCTACCGATAACAATTGCATCGTTGTTATTATCAGTTAATTCATTTTTCAGGTCAGTTAAATCCTGTTTAACCGACTCCTGTTGCTGCTCGACTGTATCTGAATTAATATCTTCAGTAATTATCGATTTAGGATCAGTAATTGCCTGCACAAGTAAAATACAAACAACGCTCAGGATGAGATAGAGTCTTGTCGGTAATACATAGTGAAAGACTTTGCCATTAACATAGTCTATGGTGATTTGGCCTGGTTTAAACAAAAGAGGGAAAATAGTATGTTTTAAACGTGAATCGTAACCAACCAGATCTTCCAATATATCTTTGATTACCTGCCCAAAAAACTTGATGATGCTTCTTGAAGGTTGGCCACATGAATGGCAGTATTTACCACTTAATTGCGTTCCACAATTAGAACAAAAATCCTTTGGCTTAAAATTTTTTTTTGTAGTGTTCTCTAGTCCATCATGCGACTCATGTACAGCGATATTACTAGTCATATATTTCAAACACCCATAGATCTTTATAGCACCTGACAGGGTAACATAACCGAAGCAATGTTTTGAGTACTTCTCTGTCAGCCATGTTCAATCTTTGCCCCCAGTATGGTGGATTGTTCCTGTTTCATTCGCAATTTAATAAATTGGGTAAAGGCCTGTACTTTTGAGGTCCGATGCATATCGCAATGGGTGACCAACCAGAGATCGTGGTGCCAGTCGGACGGTGGCTTTATCATCGCTTTAAGAGCAGGCTCTCTAGAAGCGAGCCAACAGCTTACCGGAGCAACTCCCAATCCGGCTTTAACCGCAGGAGCAAAACAATTAAAACTATTAGACCTGAAGAAAACCTGCTCCGAAGGCACCAACTTATTCATCCAGCGCATAAAACTAACATTGTTAAAAGGTTCAATCGTGCTGATAAACCGGTGCTTTGAAATTTGCTGCTGATCATAGATATCACTAATTGTGCCAAATTTTTTAATATAATCTGAATTTGCATATAGTGTGGTTGCTAGTACTGCCAGGTGCTGAACGACATAATCAGGTTCTTTCGGCTTAGTTCCAGGGCGAATGCTGATATGTGCCTCACCATGCTCTAATTTGAATATTCTGCTTTCCTCAGCATATTCCAGCTTTATTGCTGGATAATCGGACTGAAATTCTTCAAGAAGGGGGATCAGATTAGTGGCCATTGAATTCACTGTCGTGATGATCAAAGTCCCGGATAGTTGTGTATCTACCCCCTGCAATTTCCCAATCATGCTATCAAAGCTGGCTTGGGTATTTTCCGCAACTTGTGTTAACAGTTCTCCTGCTTCAGTAGGAACGTAGCCTCGTGCGTGTCGATGAAAAAGTTTAGTTGCTAATTTTTTTTCAAGTGCGTTGACCCGTCTCAGTACTGTCGAATGATGAACACCTAAGACCTCTGCTGCAGCAGTTAAAGTACCGCAGCGGGCAACATGGTAGGCGACATTGATATCATTCCAATCAGCTTTGTGTGCGTTCATGCACAGTATAATTGCATAAAAATTGTTTTTCTTCAAATTTGCATATGAGACTATACTCCCAACAGAAGACGACTCTACTTAGACCGGAGATAATATGGTTAAAATAATTGCATTAGCGGGTAGCTTAAGAGCGAACTCATTTAACAAGCAGCTAGTTAAGATAGCGGCCAGGGGCGCTGCCGAAGCTGGAGTGGAAGTTCAATTGATTGATATTGCAGATTATCCTATACCACTGTTTTCGGAAGATCTGGAAGCAGAGGCTATGCCAGCAGCAGTCAATGATTTAAAACAGCTTTTTGCGCAAAGTCAGGGGATACTTTTAGCAAGCCCTGAGTACAATGGTTCAATTTCAGGCGTTTTAAAAAATATCCTGGACTGGTTATCTAGACCATCCAAAGAAGCCGACATTGGTAATGCCTTTCAGGGAAAAGTGGCTGGCATACTGGCAACCTCTCCCGGTGCGCTTGGCGGACTAAGAGGATTAAGCCATACCCGGGATGTGTTGTATAATCTGGGCGTATTGGTTAACCCAAAACAGATCGCAGTTCCATCAGCCTTTAGTGCCTTTGATGAGCATGGGAAGCTGCTCGACGAGAAGTTAGAGACGCGGGTCAAAGCATTAGGTGCACAGGTCGCTCTAATGGCGCAACAACTCATATTAAGCGATAACGACTAACTTTACGACTGATTGCGGAGGCCCGAGCGTAGAGTCTCCGCAATAAATTTAAAATATAACGCTTGTTTTGCAAACAAAGGACAACTAAAATTTTTTCTGATAACTGTGACAATAGGGCTGTTTGTTGTTCTTCTGGTAATAATCCTGATGATACTCTTCTGCTGGCCAAAAACGGCTCATCGGATAAAGCTGAGTAACAACCTTGTAGCCTTTTTCCTTCAGAATTTCGATCAGGCTCAGTGCCGTTTCTCTTTCCATTTCATTGTTATAGAAGATTGCCGATGCATACTGAGAACCAATATCTGGCCCTTGTCCACCAGCTTGCGTTGGATCGTGTATTTCAAAGAATAGCTTTGCTAGCACTTCAAAAGATACAAGCCCGGAATCATAACTAATTTCAACAGCTTCGATATGTCCGGTTTGTTTACTACAGACTTCCTGATAGGTTGGGTTCTCTTTCTTTCCTCCCATGTACCCGGAAGCGACTGAAATAACACCTTCTTGTTGCTGCATCAAATGCTCAACACCCCAAAAGCAACCTCCGGCAAAATAAGCTTTTTCTATCTGGTTAGCTGTAATATTCAATTCCTCTCCACTAATGAATTTCATTGACACAGAGTTGACACAATGTCTGATGTTATTTTCAGTCAATCTCTCACCTGCAAAAACATGTCCTAAATGTCCATCACAATTGGCGCACAAAATCTCAGTACGCCGACCATCACTGTCTATCTTGCGTTTGATAGCACCATCTATCTCATCGTCAAAACTGGGCCAACCACAACTTGATTGAAATTTATGCTCTGATTTATACAGAGGCGAGTTACATTGTCGGCAAATATAAAGACCATTTTCTGAAAAATCATTATATTCACCAGTAAATGGA
>CBDUHU010000051.1:0-11982 GCA_965366725.1 uncultured Kangiellaceae bacterium | reverse complement strand
TAAAGCTGAAAAAAGGACTGGCAATGATGATGAGTTGTACTATTACCAGTTTTTTTCTAACTAACTTTGCGCTTCAATTGTCATGTTAATTAACTAATTTGTTCAACACAAATTCATCAACATAATTATTGAATGAAGAGATATTAATGCAGCATAGCGTAATATCTCATCGGGCGAAAAAAACTAAATAAATATTTTTTCTGAAAGGAGTTATTTAGAGAACAATTAATACTTTTCCTGTGAAATATGGGTGTGCAAAAAGAAGGATGGTATAAATAACAACTCTGCTTGCGATATATTTTATATCGCTTTTAAAAGGGTAAGTTATGTTATCCAGCTTTGCTCCCCGGTGATTTGCCGACCACATCGCAAATAGAGAATAAATTGCGAAGCTGGAAAATAATAGGACCGATGCCAGATCGCCATTTGCTAGTAAGTGGGCTGTGGCCCACAGAGTTACCCCCCAAAGCATTGGATGGCGGGTGAAGCGATTAATATTGGTTGCTGAACTGCCTGCGCCAACCATGATCATGGTTGGTAACATTAATGCGATAGTCGTATGTCTTCCCCAGGTAGGTGGCACCCATAAATGTACATAATCAGCATAGATCATACCAACGATGATGGTAATGAATCCTACGGCTGCAGTTAATGCGTATGAAATTTTAAAACGTTTTATTCCAAAATGTTCGATTAAATCAGCTCTTATATTTGCCAGGCTTGGGATTAAATGAATGGAAAAGAAAATGATTAACCCACAAATAAGTATGGTCATAGATACGTCCTTTTTTAATTATGAGTTTCGGTTTTTTCAGAGTCTAGCAATATTCTATTCAGAGTTAAAGTTGAAATTAAAATGCTTGAACAGGTAGCTGGTTTTAACCACGGCTAATCGACACGAAATATTTTGCCGGAAGAAAGGCTTTAAACTTCTTCCGACGTCGTCAATATATAAGCGAGCGATTTGAAATTCTTTCTGACAGAAATTTTGGATTAGAACTGAACGGTTAGAATTCCATTAACACTGGATATTTTAAGTAGTCTTTATCGTAGTATTCAGAGCGTTGATAAAACCATTTTAGTTGTGCTCGTTGATCGTTGGCGAAGGTTTTATTCTTCGCCTTTTCCTGGTTGAACTGAGTTAGTAACTTTGGATTTTTTTCAATCATCGCGTTGGCCAGCGGGATTAATGCATAACTTTCAATATACTCAGTTCGCTGGAACATCTGATTGAAAAATCCCCATTTAAAAAAAGAATCTGGCGCACGCGGATCTAACAATGCAACGCTAAGTTTCCCCAGATCCTGATTGGTAGAAACTCTAACAAAACCCGCAGGTAAAGTTGTTTGATATTTTTCTTCAGTGAAACTTGTCGTTGGTATCTGGTGTCCTTCAAATGGCTGCTTTGAGAACTCCGCTTCATTGGCGACTAATTGAGTTAATTCCAGTTGCACAGGATGATTGATTTTTTCAGACTGGATGCCGTGATTGTCCAGTCGCTGGATAAGGGTATTATATTGGGGCGGTATCCAATAATATCGTGGGCGTTTGACTGTGGTTTTTGCGATGCGTGACCAGAATACCGGAAGCTGATGATAGGTTTTTGCGACACCTGTCCAGTGGATATAATCAATTCCTAGCACAGGGTCCTGATTTTTAACATATTCAATTCCGGCAAATTCGATTAGCTCCGGGTGCTCATGATCTACCTGCCAGGTTAATATCTGGTTATTTTTCCGATGTTTTTTATCAATATTGGTTGCTTTGCGTAACTGTCTACCCTTATCTGCAAGTACTTTTAGTGACTCTTCAAGCATGATATAAGTCCCAAGGACTCTTTGCCTATAAGGTTTTAATGAATGATTTTCGATCAGTACTGTTGCCAGGTGTCTAACATCTCCATAACCATTAGAGTAGCGCGGGGAAGCTGTCCAGCCCGAGATACCTTTGCTAAAATCGAAACGATCGACACCAAACACTAATGGACCTCCCAGGTGGCCGTTGTTTGCTAAGGCCTGATTGACTGAAGGAGTCAGAATTTGGCTTAACCAACGACTAATATTGGGTGAGTCACCATGCTCTCCATTGAATCCAAAAGTGATATCATATTGGTAATCTTCACCGTCAGTGACATGGACATCAAAGTATAAATCCGGTTGCCACTGATTAATCACTTTTACCAAATGTTGCAGTTCCACTGTATCTAACTTGGCATAGTCTCGGTTCAAGTTTAAGTTCTCGCTGTTTGTGCGCCAACCCATTTGCACTGGACCGCGTTGATTAACCCGATTATATGGAGAACGTCTCTCATGTCCATCGACACTTAAAATTGGTACAAAAAGCAAGTTAACCCGATCAAGTAGACTGTCTTTTCCCCCCTTGATGATATCTCTTAACAGCATCAGACCGGCATCTTTGCCATCAATTTCACCGGAATGTATGCCCGCCTGAACTAATAAAGTCGGTTTACCCTGGGTAATTAGTTTATCTGCTTCCTTTAACCCTTGTTGGTTAGCAATCACCATCCAGATATCTCTTCCTTGAGGACTTTTACCGATAGAGATTTTGTTTAGTCGCTGATCACTGGCAACTAATTTATCAAGATAGGCAAAAGTTTGCTGATAATCCGGGGTATTTGTCAGGTTCATTTTTTCCGCTGGTGTCTGCCAGGGATTTTTATCGGACACAATTAATTGTTCGCTTTGTCCATGCCATTTAATTAACGGTGGCAGAAAGTCCTGCTTAACCGATTGATCTGCTAGCGCCGCAGGAGCACTAAGCATAGTGATGGCTAGCAGGCGATATAGGATAGGTTTGATAGTCATAAAAATTTTAACTCGATAGTGATGAATATTTTCTCAAAGGACATTTTTTACCACAAAATACACATTAACACACCGAATATTCACCAATTTAGTCACCTATTGATGGAACTCTTAGTGAGGATAATTATCCATAATCTAAATATCCAAATGGCTGATAGAAGTTGATGATTGTCAAACTAGCGGCTAAAACTGCTCAATTAGTGCAAAAGCAATGATTGCTGATAGATTCAATTGATTACATACGTATTCATTCGATAAGGCGGTAATAATTCCTTTGAATACGAATTCACTATGCTAGTTTTAACCGCGAAAGTGATGAATTGATAACAAACCGATGCACTTATTTGGCAAGTTTTTATTCTGATGCTTTTTTTAGTCGAAGCCGAGAAAAGGTAAATATATTTATGCTGTAAATATAATCCTTTTGTTTGCTTGGTTTCTTGCGACACTGTTTTTTACCCGATTGCCCTAACTAACATAATGAATAAAGATACGACCAAAGACTAAAGTTTTAGTCATTTTTTCGTTGGTCATATCAAGGTAATAAGAGGAACAATGATGACTAAGAAACTAATAGAAAGTTCGGTGTATAAGAAACTTTTAAATCGAATTAAATGCTCTTTATTGATCGTGACAAGTATGTGTTTCAGTAGCTTCGGCCATGCTGAAAATGGTGTAATGATGCAATATTTTCACTGGTACTTACCTGCTGATGGTAGTTTGTGGAACCAGGTTGAACAACAAGCTCAGTCTTTATCAGAGGCGGGCATTACAACTTTGTGGTTACCCCCTGCATACAAAGGTGCATCGGGCGGTGTTGATGTAGGATACGGCGTCTATGATATGTACGATTTGGGCGAGTTTGATCAAAAAGGTTCGGTGCGAACCAAGTACGGTTTTAAAAGCGATTATCTTGCGGCGATTAATCAGGCGCATAATCATGGCTTAAAAATTTACGCTGATGTGGTGTTTAATCACCGTGGTGGTGCAGATGCTACAGAATCGGTGACCGCAGTACGTGTTGCTCGAAATGACCGTAATTATGAATTTGCTGGTGATACACAAATTGATGCCTGGACACAGTTCGATTTTACTGCACGTAATAACACATACTCTGACTTTAAATGGCGATGGTTTCATTTTGATGGTGTTGACTGGGCGCAGAATTTAAACGAGAGCAATATTTTTAAGTTTAGAGGAACAGGGAAGGGTTGGGACTGGGAAGTTGATACCGAAAACAATAACTATGATTACCTGATGTTTGCCGATCTGGATATGAATCACCCTGATGTTGTGCAGGAACTGAAGGATTGGGGCAACTGGTATATTAACCATACAGGTGTTGATGGTTTTCGTCTGGATGCCGTTAAACATATTCAATATGATTTTTTCAATGACTGGTTAGATACGCTACGTTCAACCAACGCGAAAGAGCTTTTTACTGTCGGTGAGTTCTGGAGTTATGACAAGCAAAAGCTGCATAATTTTATTTCAGCAACTGGTGGTAGAATGTCATTGTTTGATGCACCTCTGCATTTAAATTTTCATCAGGCTTCATCGGCTGGTGGAAATTATGATATGCGGACAATTCTCGATAATAGCCTGATGAGCGAGCAACCGGCGTTAGCTGTTACTCTGGTTGACAACCATGATACCCAGCCTTGTCAGGCGTTGGAATCGCCGGTGCAAGATTGGTTTAAACCACTGGCATATGCTCTGATTTTATTGCGTCAGGAAGGCTACCCCAATGTATTTTATGCAGACTACTATGGGGCAAATTATACAACTTCCGATAATGGCTGTAATAATAGCCAGATCACGATTAATTCACATAAGCAAGCCATTGATCAGTTATTAAGCGCACGTAAAGATTATGCTTATGGTGCTCAAAACTCATATCTGGACCATTGGGATGTGATTGGCTGGACAAGATTAGGTAATGCTGAACACCCGAAAGCCATGGCAGTGATTATTAGCGATGGGCCGGCAGGCCAGAAGTGGATGGATGTCGCAAGAGCAAATACCACTTTTACTGATTTAAGCGGAAATCATGGCGCAACTGTGGTGACTAACAATGATGGTTGGGGTAACTTTCCGGTTAATGGTGGTTCCTATTCTGTCTGGGTTGAACAGTCATCTGCGAATAACGGTGTTAATGTAAATTTCAGTTGTCACAATGGCCATACTTATTTTGGACAGAATGTTTATGTGGTAGGAAACCATTCGCTAATTGGTAATTGGAATACGAGTAATGCAATTAAACTTGATCCGACAAATTATCCAGTCTGGAGTGGCGATATATCATTGCCTGCAAGTACTTCAATAGAATGGAAATGTATTAAGAAAGCTGGTGGCGATGTTCAATGGCAAAGTGGCAGTAATAATCAATATACTACGCCTGCGTCAGGAAGCGGCAGTAGTAGCGCTTCTTTTTAATCTGGCTTTGAGAAGTACTAGAGAACAGGCTGACACGCAAAGATAGTGATAAATTTTCAGTAGAGGTTAGATTGGTATTGAGCTTTTATGAGAATATCATTTTCTTAGTCTATACTGACTATATGTAAAAGCATTCACGTGTAGTCTGTCTTGGTTTCTCGAACTCCAACAAGTGCATTAGAAATAGTACGTCTCGGAATTGTTTACGGGCTTGCTGGTGCACTTGTTAACATCTTCTTAAGATATAATGTCTATGGCAACATGTCTTTTCATTTTGGGGAAGTACTAGTTATTCTTGCGCTGGTCAATTGCGGTCTCAGAGTTGGCCTGATTGCCTCTGTGATTACTTCCTTCTCCTTATATCTGTATCTTGATAATCCATTCTTCTTTCTTTCCCTTGGTTTAGAGACTCTATTGCTTGGGGTATTTTTAAGGCGTGGTATTCAAATATTAATCGGTGATGTAATTTATTGGCTAATTGTCGGTATTCCGATGACTTATCTGTATTTAGGTATTGCATCAGCGGACTTTGATTATGACTCAGTCTTGATTGTACTAAAACAAATGGTTAACGGTCTTTTGTATGTTTCAATCGCCCAGATTATCAGGCCATTAGTTCCTGATTTTCTAAAATCGAATCGACCGGACAAAAATCTACCACGTCTTCGTCATAAAATATTTGAATATCAAACTGCAATCGCCACCGTCGCATCACTTGTCATGGGGCTTGCAATGGTGAGTTATTCGGTTGAAGAAACTGAAGGAATTCTAAATAAATCATTACAAATAAGGGCTAATCAAACCAAAGCCTTTGTTGCAAATTATATTACTTCACACAGAAATGTAGTAGAACACTTTTCAGATGTGATTAATCATGATTATGCCGTTATCGATAATCCCTTTGTTGAATTAGAAAGAATTCAGACACGTTATCCAGGTTTTATTACCATGTTGTTGACTGACGATGCTGGGAATATTATTGGTGGAGCACCGGCTAGCTTTTACGCAATACTGAAAAGTAAACCTGCAGAGCAAAAAAATGTGAAAGATCGCGAATATTTTAATCAACCTAAGAATGACTCCCAACCATACTTGTCACAAGCTTTCCAGGGAAGAGGGTTTGGTGATGATATTATTGTTGCCGTCAGTTCACCTTTTTTTAAAGATGGTGAGTTCAAAGGTGTTGTTGAAGGTTCGTTAAACCTGCCTGATTTTTCGAGTATAGAGAATGATATTGAACTGGATAATTCACAAGCTCTTATATTGAGCGATCAGGATAATCGAATTCTCTATGCTTCTGACTCTTTAAAACTAAAAGTTTTTGACACTTTAGATTTTGTCGATAAAAAAAATGATTACTCGTCAAACTCTCAGGTTATTCAGTTTAATCAGGAGCAAGTTATATCAGATTATTTCTACAAAACGACTACCACCAACAATCACTGGAAGATCACAGTTTTAAATAGAACTGAAACCATTAATCTGGTACTGGAGAAATATTACTTAAGCCTTATTGTAATATTCTTTTTCTTAATGTTTTTATCGATTTTATTTTCACGTTATTTATCTCGCGAATTGAGTCAGCCTCTGGATATTATTGTTGATAGCATGACTAATGATGAAACTGATTCTTTCCAATTTAGCAGTCGTGTCAGTTTTACTCATGAAACCTATAAGGTAATGCAGCGACTGGAAAAAGCCAAAAAAGTATTTCTTAATTTTCAGAATCAGCTAAAACGGGAAGTTGAAGCACGTACCCATGAATTATCTGAAGCTAACTCGAGATTAAAAAAATTAGCAAGAGAGGATGGGCTAACAGGGATTCTTAATCGTAGAGAATTTGATTTTCAGTTTAATCGAGAACTAAAAAGAGCATCGCGGTACAACCAGAAAATCTACTTTGCCATAATGGATATTGATCATTTTAAAAATATAAATGATACCTATGGACATCCAGTTGGAGATCAGTTTATCAAATTAGTAGCCGATTTAACCAAAGTTCGTCTACAAAGAGATACAGACTTGGTGGCCAGAGTTGGTGGTGAAGAGTTTGCAGTGTTCTTTTATAACGACGATGGATCACATGGCGAACAACTATTAGAAGAGATTCGAATGAATGTCGAAGAAAAGTTGCTGATGATTGAAGATAAACCCGTTGGTGTAACCATTAGTATTGGCGCTGTTTCATTAGTACCAGAGAAAAATTTACAGATTGCAACGCTCTATGAGTTAGCGGATAAACGACTTTATCAAAGTAAAAAGCAGGGAAGAAATCTAATCACCTATACAGATCTTAACATCTGAAAGTATAATCACTATTTGTACAAGTAGTTTTTTCTTTGTTAATGGAAAAAAATTTAAGTGCTAGAAAATGTTGGTTAGAATTAATAGATTATCTAGTACTAAGCGAGTTTTGATTATTGATCAATTTATGATCATCAGCGCTGGAGATATTGATTTACTTGTTCTTGTTAAGGATATAAAACCGTTACTGACAGCTTTATCCACAGATTTTGTGAGTAAACTGAACAAAAAGCTAAGATTTTGTGAATCGATTACTATCAAACTGATAGAACCCTCATTTTATTCATCAAACAGTGCAATAATTGCACGTTTTTCTAGTGTGATTAATTTCTAGTCATGTGACTTAAAGAAGCCGCCCTAGTAGGACTGAGCAAGGATATAAAGCCTTTACTGACAGCCTTATCCACAGTATTTGTGAGTAAATAAGCGGAATGGAAAAATGCCTTGATTAAGTCCGCCTGATAGCGTGAAAGTTATTAACAAAGTGACAAAAACTAACCATCATGAATAAATTCTCTGACTATGATCAATTTATGATCACCTCTGTTCTATAACCCGTGTTGATTGGGCTAGCGAAAAATATAAAAACCTTACTGACAAGTTTATCCACAGAATTTGTGAGTAATTCAACTCAAGAAGATTAATTGAATAAATTTTGACGGCTAGCAGAATTCTATCGGGATCCTGTTTTAATTGTTACTGTTCTACTGGACAGGTAATTTAGTGGCGCAGTGAAGTTAAAATTAGCCAATAGAAGACTGACTGGAGGCTGGTTGAAAGTCTGTCTTAATGATATCTAAAAGGTCAATTGATGTTGTTATCCACTCTTCAGTCTTGGAATTTGTCGTTAGTTGTCTTCGGCTGATTATTTAAGAATGTATTTAATAAGGAAAGTAAATACAACAAATTGAGTGAATAAGGAAGGTTCAATTGAAACAAAGTAACTTACATAACGGAAAGCTGTGTGTCTACTGTCGAGAACGAATGTCGTGCACAAGTAACCACGTGTTTCCAAAAAACTGGCTCCAACTGGTTCAGAGGGATATTATTCCGCTGGTTCCTGCTTGTAGTCAATGTGATGATGAAAAATCAAGATTGGAAAACTATCTGGTAGAGAGTACAACTCTTGAGCAAGAAAATGTCAAAGTTGACCAATATTTTTCAACTGATTCTAATGACTACTCAGGTTCAACGCCTCAAGCAGACTCGATTGCTGGTCCAGCGCTTTTAATGGCATCAATGTCGGAACAAACAATGGATTTTGAGCAAGAGCTTGGTGATCAAACAGAAATTGCAAAGCTGGAAAAATTAATAGGCTACATCGGGTTTGGTTTGATTTGGCATCATTGGCAATTATATTTGCCTTTGGACAAAATTTTTAAAGTATTTACTCCATCTACTTATAGTATTGAAATCTTAGATAAGATAATTAGAAGGTTGACTCCTAGCAGAGTTGTTCAGGTTGATCTGGGAGAGAATGTTATTAATTATACGGGAATGATCAGTGAAATGGATGAAGGAATATCTATCTGGGCTATTCATTTACTAGAGGGAATTAGTATTACCGATGAGTATAATCACCACCTGTTTTACAATCGGTTCGTGGCAGTGATAACCGGAACTAAAACGACTCATCAAAATTTCAGTTTTCAGTTTAATTAATAGTATCCGGATGACACTACTCGTTGGTGTTAGAATATATTATCAATCATTTTCTTATCCGTTAGATAAATATGCTCAACTAGATTGAGCCTGTTTTATTATCAGAAAGAATTGATTATTTACTTTATGTTCACTATTTCTTATAGCCAGGCCTTACGATTGATATCAAGTTGTATATGACTATTCGCTCTTTTGGGCATTGTTTCAATCGTATGTCTTGTTATTCTTTCAAATAACATCATAAAGTGAGCTAATTGATCAGCATTCATTGTTTTTTCCAGAGATTGTCCAGCGGTTCTTAGTTTTTTTCTAAGTTTTTCTTCCTGCTCTTTTCGCCAAAGGCAAACTGCTTCAAATGATGGTGGGGATAGGTATATCCAGTAATCGATCATTGCAAACAAGTTATGATATTGATTCGTTAATTGCTGATTACTATAATTACGCCATATGCCATTCGGATCTTGTGATTGTTCGAGTTGATTGAGGGGCATTGTCAATTTTTTTCTATCTTGTGGTACTGAGCCTAAACACCAACCTTCAAAAAGAACCAGGTCAACCGGGAGTTGAATAGCAGGCCAATCGGACAATTTTTTTCGATCATCGATTATTTTATTAAATACTGGAATATGACAATACTCATCTTTTGAAGATTTCAGTTGCTTGAGGGTTGTTATTGCTAAGGGAATATCGTGCGTTCCCGGAACCCCTCGGTTAATCAATAATGGGTGTACTGTTTGAGCAAGAGACTGCCTTTGTTTTCTGGTTTTGTAAAAATCGTCAATTGAGATAGTGACAACATTTAACTGATTTTCAACTGTTAGTACTTGTTTAATTAATGCGACCAGTGTGGTTTTTCCTGCGCCTTGCGGTGCATTTAAACCAATGATAGGTGGCTTATTATGGTTACGCTGACGGACGAAATTTAGAATATTTTGAATGACCGGGTAGTAGACTCTTTGATAGTTTTTTAAGAATGTTTGAAAACTGATTTTATGTGATTGACAGAAACTTTCTATTTGTCTTTCTGTATACATTTTGTCAAGTTTCAAAAGAGTAAAGTGAACCAATTATACGGATGAATTAGTGTTTTTTCCAGCATCGAAATTAGATGCCAGGGTAATTTGATTACTGGCAGTTACTAAAATCAATAGTATTATGCTGTTAAAATAATGGTGCATACGTATTCATCCAGAAGCCAATAAAAAATTTGTTAGTATTTTTGTCGCAATGTGCAGAGTTTTATCATTAAGAAGAACGTTCAAAGTCATTATCAGTTCGCTCTTATTGATAGATTGATTTCCTGATTGTTCAGCGAATATTTTGCGACGCATGTTCTCTTAACTTTGTTATCCCGGTCGATTTCGATATAAAGTTGCGCACAAAAGATTCAGTCAAAAACCAAAACTGATTGATGAGCCTTTCTGATGAAAAATAAACTAACCATTAGTGTTTTTGTTGCACAATTATTCATTCTTATTTCTATTCCTGTGAACGCAAAGTGGTTTTTGCGTGCTACGGCCAATAGTTGGTCAACCAGTCAAATGGCGCAGACTTCGCCATCAACTTTTAGTATTTGTCAAAAATTTAACAATGGTGATGATAACGGGCCTGCTCGATTTAAGATTGATCGCGATGGTGACTGGCTCTACTCCTATCCTGATAGTGATTATGTGGTCAGTCCCAATCATTATCATCAAATTAATTTTGATAGTGAAAATAACAACCTTTCTGTTAATCAGGTTGCTGACTGCGACACTGATGTTACCTTCGAACAGAATTTCAGCAGCTTATATTTTAGAGGCACAGCCAACTCATGGGAAACCACAATGATGAGTCTGGTTGCTGATAATAGCTGGCAACTTAAAGTTAACTTTGATGGTCAGTCTGGGCAGCGATTTAAATTGGATGTGAGCAATAACTGGTCTCAAAATTACGGTGATAGTGATGTTAATGGACAATTAGAACTTAATGGAAATGATATCTTTACCAATGTCGTTGGAGAATATCTTGTTACCGTCAATGATATTTCTCTGACTTATAATATTACCAAAGTAAGCCCAACTGAAAATAAACCACCAACCGCGATTATTAGTCCACAAGATAAAACTCAGATATTTGTCGGCGATAAAGTCCAGTTTGATGCGTTATCATCCTTTGACGAAGATAGTAGTGTTTTGGAGTATTTATGGTCTAACGGTGAGTCAGCAGCTGTTATTGAGTTAATGTTTGATACTATCGGGGTCGAGACAATTGGATTAGTGGTAACCGATAATCATGGAAATAGTGATCAGGTATCACTCTCTATCACGGTAGAGGCTAACCCTGTTTTAACAGATAGCTGGTTTTTTCGAGGAACTTCTAATAGTTGGGACAAGGATATAATGTCCAGTGATGATGGGCTTAATTTTTGTACTAGACAGCTTTTCGTTATTGGTGATAATAATGGTGGGCCTCGTTTTAAAATTGATCATTTCGGTGATTGGCTAGAAAGTTATCCGGCACAGGATTTTTCGGTTGATCCCAATAGTCACTATGAAATCTGTTTCAATAATCTATCCCATTCAATTTCGTTAAAAAAACTTAACGAAGTTGATGTTCAGCCGCCACAAACCGTAGTTGATCCGCCTGCGGGACATTACCCGTCAACACTGTCAATTTTATTATCGGCAACCGACAATCAGGATAGCCAACCTAAAATATACTACACCCTGGATAACTCAACACCCACAATAAACTCCTCACTTTATCAGGGAGA